>NZ_CAXBOV010000001.1:0-210808 GCF_963977355.1 uncultured Halopseudomonas sp.
GGGTGGGTCAAAATTGTTGGCCAGAGGTGGGTCAGATTAATTGGCCATTAACAACTTTTATCGAGCTATGAGTGAGGAGTTGGCGCAAAACCCCGTGGGTGAGGTGCTCGCTGATATTGCCAATGAGCGGGAGGCATTTGTCGCGCCTTTTGAGCAGGTGGTCAAGCAGCTGGACGAGTTGCCAGCAGAGCCGGATGCGGACAGGGAGTGGTTCGAGGAGCTGGGAGGCAAGATCGCCAAATTTCTTTCCGCCGATTCCAAAGCCGCTGTCCTGAACAAGTGTATCGAAAAGGACGAGGCTCTCTTCGAGCTGCTTGACGGCGCTGAGCAAGATGACAAGTCGCCAGAGCTCACGCGCTTGATTGACTCCCTTGAGGAGCATCTTGCTGATACCAGAACGCGTATTAGCAATTGCTAGAAAATCGGAGTTAGATGAAAACTGTGTCTACCAGTAGACATAGCCCCGAAGCAGGATGCTCCCTCCTCATTGCGGACAGTGGTGAGGTTCATTCATTGGCTGTCGTTTGGAATGGGTGACGTACAGCGAGGTAAGGTCGCCTGGCAAGGTAAGTCAAAGGATGGATGGGACTTGTGACGGAATACGCTACGTAGGGACACAGTGAGGCTCGGTCGAGCCCGAGTCGAACAACCATCGCCTGGTTCTCGATGTTTGCCGAACTCGGACCCAGTTTTGGGACGTAGTACTCTATGGCCTGCAAGGAAAAATAATCTAGCGGCCGTTGGGCTTAAAAAGCCCGCCCCCGTTGTGTTTAAAAATCCCGCCCCCGTGGCGCTTTTGAAGACGTCCAAAGTTTGCAGTACTGTCCTCAATCTGGCTGTCATTAATACTTGATAAAGGAGCTTGATCGGCGGTCTGCTCGACATTGCTCACCGGCGCACTGGCCACGTCGTGAAACTTTCTTAGGCGTTCTGCTCCGTCTTGGGCCATCGCGCTGCCTATCGATGCAGTACCAAAGATGGCCACTATTGCTGTGCTAATAACTACTTTTTTGATAAGACTAAAACTATTCATGGTGTGATTCCTTTAAGAAGCAATTCGTAAGTGATGTTGCGTGTTGACGAGATGCATTGTGCAGTAGCGGTTCATATGAATTTATCCAATTCGTCTCGAAAACATGGCATAACGTATTTAATGGTTGGCAGGCTCGCGGCGTTGCTCAGGCGTTTATTGTGGGCGCTCGCACCCGCCACGCGGTCCGTTATCGGGGTCTATACGCTGTTTGAGATAGCGGCTCAGAGCCCGTGTTATCTGTTGAAGAAAGCGCGCGGCCATCAGCCATTCGACACTGGTCGAGATGGCAGCCAGCACCGATCCAGCGACGAATATTTCAACACCCAGAAGGAGCGGCAGGCGTCTCCCATTCCTGTCAAGCACTGGGCCATATAGCCCTTGACCGATAGCGAGACCTATAAGGAAAACAGCGAGGGTCTGTTGGATGCGTCCGTCCGAAACGCCGAAGTCGCCCGCCATGGATGGCATGCCCGGCAGATACAGAGAAAATCGGGGTCAGATCGAATTTTAACGAGCCGGCAGCTGGCATGATCCTTCCGATAGGCTGAGCAAGAGTTATGTTCATCTGACCCCAATTACCAGGTGGAAATGCACCGGCTTGATGGCCATCCCCAGGCAGCAGATGATCTCAGCGGGCAGATGGAACAGCATCGCCAGGCAATGCTTGAGACGGGGCTGTCGATCGATCAGTATCGATTGGACCCTGCATGGCTGGATCGCCTGAAACAGCGCCACCCAGGCTCCTCGGCCTGAGCAGCTAGCGATAACGACCACCAGTTTTATCCTTGCGTGTTAAACGAGGGATGGGTGGCGTCTGGATCAGTAGCGTTCCAGCCAGTGCGCATAGGGTGCTGGCAAGGTCCATGACGGTTTGTCGATCTTCAGGTCCCGCGCGGCCTGATAGGTCCAGTGCGGATTCGCCAGATGTGCCTTGCCGACCATCACCAGATCAAGTTGCCCATCCTGTATCGCTTTTTCAGCTATATGCGGCTCGCCGAAGCCCCAGGCGGATGATACCGGTACACCTGCCTCTTCACGCACGCGCTGTGCAATCGGCCCCATAAAAGCTGGCGCCCAGGGAATCTTCGCGGTGGGGGTGTCGAAGCCCATGCTGACACTCATCATGTCCATGCCGGCTGCCTTGAATTGACGTGTCAGCTCGATAGATTCTTTCAGGGTCTGCTCATCGCGCCCATCAAACTCGATCACGCCGAAACGGATAGTCAGCGGCAGGTTCTGTGGCCAGACCTCGCGCACAGCTTCCAGAGTTTCCAGCAGAAAGCGGCAACGGTTCTCGAAACTGCCGCCATAGGCGTCGGTGCGCTGATTGGCATGCTCGGAGAAAAAGCTCTGGGCCATATAGCCGTGGGCAAAGTGCAGCTCCAGCCATTCAAACCCAACATTCAGAGCACGTTTGGCGGCGGCGACGAAGTCACTCTTTACCCGAGCAATATCGTCGAGGGTCATGGCGTCAGGCACCTTGGGCAGATTGGCGCCAAAGGGTATGGCGGACGGAGCAATGGTCTGCCAGCCGCGCGGATCATTGTTACCGATGTGATCGTCACCTTCCCAGGGGCGATTGGCACTGGCCTTGCGGCCTGCATGGGCAATCTGGATGCCGGCAACTGCGCCGTGGGCCTTGATGCTCTGCACCACAGGGATGAAAGCTTCGGCGAGCTGATCGCTCCATATGCCTGCACAGCCGGGAGTAATACGGCCTTCCGGCGATACCGCGGTGGCTTCGACGATCACTAGACCAGCGCCGCCGCGAGCCATGCCGGTGTAGTTGGCCATATGCCAGTCGTTGATCAGACCGTCGGTGGCCGAGTATTGGCACATTGGTGGAACCGCAATGCGGTTGCGCAATGTGACGTCTTTCAGACTGAAGGGTTGGAATAATGCAGACATTGAAACTTCCGTTGAGTAGTTGGAGATGGCTTGGTTCAGTTGTTCGATAATATTGGAACTATGGATCATAAGTAAAGCCAAGTGTATGATTCAAAGCATGCGACCTTTCAAACATCCCCCGGTGAGCGACTTCAATCTTGAGCGCGTGCTCTACGCCTTGAGTGATCCGGTGCGCCTGGAAGTCGTGCAGCGCCTTGCCGAGGTCGAAGAGGCCAGCTGTGGCGACCTTGACGGTGGTCGGCCTAAATCCAGTATGTCCCATCACTTCCGAGTACTGCGTGACGCTGGCCTGGTTTGTACCAAGAGCGTCGGCACCACGCACATGAACGCCCTGCGCCGCGCTGAACTGGATGAGCGTTTTCCTGGTTTGCTGACGGCCATACTGGCGCAACATGCGCAGGGCTAGTCACGGCTGACCGACTGCGGACCCACGACAGGTGCGACTTTGTTCTGGGTTTTCGCACGGATAACGTATGCTTAACAGCAGTTCTCGAGCGCAGTTTCTGCGTGAGTGACACCTAATGGAGATGGCGGATGCAAAGGGTAACCAGAACATTCTGGCTTTTATTGCTGGTTTTCGTGGTCAACGGCTGCAGTACCAGCCAGGCCAGTGCGAGCGAAAAATGGATCGGCCATACCGAAACCGGGCAGGCGTCCTACTACGCCGACAGGTACGTTGACAGACATACCGCCAGTGGTGAGCTTTACAATGCCGAAGAGAAAACAGCAGCCCACAGGACCTTGCCATTCGGTTCAATGGTAAGGGTAACCAATATCAAGAGCGGCAAGAGCGTTGTGGTGCGGATAAACGACCGCGGCCCCTTTGTCAGAGGCCGGATCATAGATCTGTCCCGGGTAGCTTTCGAGAGCATCGGGCGCGCCTCCGAGGGGCTGCTACAGGTCCAGATGGAAGTTATTCACTAGGGCGCCGATACCTCGGTTGCGCTTCGGTTTTTCGATACCTCAACCCCTGCTTTATCGTCTAAAAGGGCCTGTGTTGCAGCTTGCACATAGGCCTCAAGCTCCTCTTGCAAGCGCTTTGGCTTTGGCACCGCTGGTTGCAGCATGGCCTTTGGCTCGGCGCCCAACTGATACTGGTAAAGCCTGGGTTCTTCGTCGCGCGGTTGAATCAGTACGTTATCTCCGCGGATGATACCCACGGTCTGGCCTCCACCGGATGGCTTTATCACACCCATACCCTGATCATCTGTTGGCAGGGTAAGCAGGTCGCGTCCCCAGCATTGGTGTCGAACCTCGCCACCCAGTCGGCCCATGATGGTCGGTACGATATCCACTTGGGTACCGACGACGTCATTCTGCTCGCCAAAGCGCTCGATCATGCCCGGAGCGATCAGCAGCAAGGGTACATGGAAGCGCAGCAGATCCAGTTCGGTCAGCTGCTGTGGAGTGCCAAAACCGTGGTCGCCGACGATGACGAACAGCGTCTGGTCGTAGTACGGCTCATCCCTGATCTGTTCGAAGAAGCGGCCCAACGCCCAGTCGGAATAGCGCATAGCACTCAGGTGCTCGTTCGCATAGCTTCCCTGATCGGTGACCTCGTCCACGGGCAGAGTATCGGGCAGAGCATAGGGCGTGTGGTTCGACAGGGTCTGCAGCAATGCGTAAAAGGGGCGATCGGGATCGAGCTGGCGCAGCTCTATGACGGCTCTATCAAACATGTCCTGGTCGGAAACACCCCAGGTAGGGTCAGACACCACCGGGTTTACGTAGTCATTGCGGCCGATGAATCGGGTCATGCCCTGATTACCGAAAAAGCCGCGCTGGTTGTCCCAGGCAAAGTCGCCATTGTAGACGTACAGATCGTTGAAGCCGCGTGCGCCAAGCAGCTGGGGCAAACCTGAAAACTGATTGCCGCCCTCCGGCTCCTGCATCAGATATTCGAACGCAGGCAGGTTGGGAAAGCACGCCATGGTGGCGAACATGCCCTGATGAGTGTGGGTGCCGCTGGAGAAGTGACGGGTAAACAACAACCCTTCCTTGCTGAGTTTGTCGAACTCGGGGGTTATCTGCAGCGAGGAGCGGAGCGCGCCAGTGTAGTAGCCCGCAAAGCTTTCCATCAGAATCACGACCACGTTGCGGATCGGCAGGGTAGCGTCCTCGGGCGGTTGATAGTCGCGGCGCACCGGAGCCAGCTCAGGTTCTACCAACTGGTCGTGTCCGCCGAGCAGCATCTGTCGGGTGATTCCAGTCGCCTGCTCCGCAGGCATCAAGTCGACCCAGGCGTTGTCGCGGTGCTCCGAGTACTGGGCTTTGGCTGCGCCATAGAGGGTCAAGGAGGGTTTCAGTCCCAGCTGGTTGGCGAACATCGAGTCGGTAGTAAAGGCATCACCCCATCGCAGCGGCGGACCCTGGCGCAGCGTGCCTCGGGCCAATACGGTAGCGCTGAGCAGCAATAGCACCAGCACGCCCAGCCGGGCCGTCATCGCTCCTCTTTGGGTCATTCTTATTCTGTTGGCATCTGCTGGCTGGCGGGTGTGACGGTCAAGCCAGCGGAAAAGCCGGTACATCAGTAGCGATACAATCGCCAGGGCCAGCATCAGCCGTACTACAGGAAAACCGTACCAGAGCATGCGCAGCACGGTAGTGGGATCTTCCTGCAGGTATTGAAACACCAGTGCGTTCAGACGCTGATGAAATTCTCGGTAGAAGTTCAGCTCTATTACACCCAACAAACTCAGCAACAGGGCTGCCAGTGTTAGCCAGATACACTGCAATGTCCGCAGTTGCATGAGCCTGGAGCTGAGGAAAGTCAGGATCAACGGTGCGCCTGCAATCATTACCACGCGCATGTCAAAGCGCAGGCCGTTGTAGAAGCCCTCGGCCAGATCCCTCCAGGAGGCGTCTGCGACCAGCTCCCAGTTGAAGGCCAGCAATGCCACACGCAGGCATGTTAGCAACAGGGTGAGCGCAAACAGTGTCGAAAGCACAAAGAGTAATTGGCTACGCAGGCCGACGGTCGACCGAGGCAGCTCAGCGGTACCAGGAAAAGTACGCATGACTTTGGGGATTTCCATTCAGGTGGAGACGCAACAGGTGCTGTCGGCTAGATCAATATCACCAGCCAGACGGTAAGAATCATCAGCAGCGAGAGAAGCTGCGCAGCGCTGCCCATATCCTTGGCCTGCTTGGATAGGGGGTGCAGTTCCAATGAAATACGGTCAACTACAGCCTCTATAGCCGAGTTGAGCAGTTCGACGATCAGCGCCGCAAATATCACCAGCAGCAGTATGGCGCGCTCGATCGCGCTGACGTCCAGGACGACTGCCAGCGGAATCAGTACCGCGCTCAGCGCCAGCAAATGGCGGAACGCCGCCTCTCCAGTGAAGGCCGCCTGCAGACCGGCTATGGAGTAACCCGTTGCCTTGAATACCCGGCCGAAACCGCCACGACTTTTAAACGCCAGTGCGTTACTGCTGGGTGTGGGATCAGGCTTCATCTGTATCTACCTGATATTCCAGTTGTGGGTTGTGATAACACTCCAGCAGATAGTTCCAGTCTGCCTCAGGCATGCCCCCACGATGGCGTCGGAGTTGGGAAAGATCATGGTTTATTGCCTTGCTACGCAGAAGCCTGATACGGCTTTTCTCCAGATCCAGAAGCGCCACTTCCGGCACCTCTGCAGTCAGGCGGATGTAAACATGTTTGCTATACAGGCAGCCGTGTTGTCTGCGCCCGCGATGCAGCCTCTGCAGCACCAGCGCGAGGCGGCGGAGCACAGCTTTACGACCGTGTTCGTCCAGCTTGGGCGCATGCTCGGCATACCATTGGTCCAGGCTGACAAAACCGCGCAGCTCTTCGGTAATCAGCAGTGCCTGCCACCGGCCTTGCTGTTTTCGCGCAGCGCAGAAAACTCGCTTGGGCACAGTGACACCCAACTGCTCGCACGCGATCAGAGCCTGCTCTTCACGTAATACTGTCGGCAGGCCAAAGGGATGGCGTAATGAGCGAAACAGATGACCGACCTGGCGCTTGCTGTAGAGCGGTGGTTGACCGGGCTTGAGCGGTGGCAGCAGCTTGACGCCGCTCTCACCACCGCGCCGCTGGTTCTGCTCTTCGACCCACTCACCTTCCATGCTCCACCAACGTTCAAAGCCGGACTGCCTGAAGCCTGAAAACAGCCCGCTGGGCTGCCAGGATGCGCTACTCACGGGCGCACCTTACGCAGCACGTAGACGCGCCACATGGCGTAACCGGGCAAAAAATCATGGTGATTAATGATATTGAAGCCGGCCTGACGAAATTCGCCCTCGATGGTGTCGCGGCTGACCAGAAAGCGGTTCTGGTTCTCTGAACGATTGCTCCGAGCGGTGCGGCGTGCCTCCAGTCGTTTACGCTTCCAGGCCTTGTAGTTGCCATCGACCCAGAGGGAGATGATCACCGTGTCGCGGGTGACTCGACAAAGTTCATGCAGCATGGCCAGACGGTGTTCGGGGTCGGCAACGTGATGGATCAGGCGCATGCAGAAAATGCTGTCCACCGAATTGTCACCTAGATCGATGTCAAAGGCTGAGGTCTGGAATGTTTTGACCCTTTCAACTATTTCAGGTGGCTGGCCGGCTATCGCTGTTGTCAGCATGTCGGCGGAGTTGTCCGCTGCCAGGATTACGCGATTGGGTGCTTCTGCCAGCAGCGGCCAGAACCTGCCTGCGCCGCAGGGCAGATCAAGCACCAGGTTGGGCTCGCCGGCATCTTTAAGTGCATGCCGCGCCAGCTGCATATCGCGCCAGTTTGAAAGGCGACGAGCCAGCCCTGCCTGGTGCTTCTGCAGATATTGATAGGCATGCTGCTGATCATACTTCTCGGAAAATTCCAGCTTGATCGCTTTGGCTTTGGACATTACAGGGCTCTCGGATAGATTTATCCGGGCCAGAATATGCAAAGGTCGGTCAAGCGATTGTCAAAGGAGTGTCAAAATTTCGTGAAAGCGCGCTAGATCAGTGTCACCTCAAAGCAGCTCCCCTCGGTAGGCAGGGAATACATCCGCACCTCCCAGCCCTGGTACGCGCAGATGCGCTTGACCAGTGAAAGCCCCAGTCCCAATCCTTCGCCCCGTGCTTCTGAGCCGCGCACAAAGGGTTTGAAGATATCGTCCTGCTGCGCGCTGGGTACCCCCTGGCCACTATCTTCTACCCGGAAGCCGTTGGCTGACAGCAGCAGGCGTATCTCGCCTTTTGCGGTGTAATGCAGGGCATTGCGGATCAGATTGGACATGACGGTGTTGAGAAACCCTCCATGGAAAAGCACATCGTTGGGCTCTTCTACAATAAGGCGAAAATCGAGGCCCTGGTCAGCAAAGCGTGGTGCCCAGCGCTTTGCTTGCTCGTGCGCCACCTGCTCCAGTGTGGCGTTGCCGCTCAATGGGTTCTGTTTAGTGTTGGCTCGGGCCAGCAACAGAAAGGTTTCGACCAGCTCGCTTATTTCTGCGCTGGCGCGTTTTATGCGGTTTAACTGGCGTTGCTCGCGCTCATCCAGCTCAGCGGTCTCAAGCAATTCTGCAGAAGAAGCGATGACCATCAGCGGAGTACGAAGCTCGTGGCTGACGTCGCTGGTAAAAAAACGCTCGCGCTCCAGCGAGCTGCGCAGTTGTCCCAGGGTGGCATCAAAGGCTGCGGCAAGATGACCTACCTCATCCTTCGGATAATCCGGTGCGAGATGAGGCGCGAGTGTCAGCAGCTGATCGCGGTGGCGAACCTGGTGAGCCAGACGGGCCAGGGGGGCGATGATGGTGCGCGCCATCATCCAGCCGAGCAGCCAGGCAGCCAGACCGCTCAGAATGAAGCCAGCGAAAACGACTGTGAAAAGCGCAGTTTCCCGTGCCTCGAACTCGGCTTGCTCGCGCACCAGCATGAAACGTTGCTGGGGCGTATCGCGGACAAATAGGTAGTAGGCACCCGTGTCATCGACTATCTCGGCGAAGCCATCATCCAGGCCGATAAAGCTCGCTGGGATCTCGTAGCCTGGTATGTGCGAAGCAAACAGTCGGGTTTTGGCGTCCAGTCTGGGGGGCAGGCCCTGTGCCAGATCCTTGTGGAGAATGCTGTCCAGCTCCTCTGCCATACCCTGGGTAACCAGGTGTTCTTCAATAAAGTGCACAATCGCGACAATGCCCAGGGAGAAACCACCACTGACGATCAGTGTCATCAGGGTAAACGCGATGATGATGCGGCGAACCAGCGGATGCTTAGTCTTCATTGTTGCGCTCGGCAAGACAGTAGCCCATGCCATGCAAGTTGTGCAGCAGGGGCCGGGCAAAGGGTTTATCGATCACCTGGCGTAGTTGATGCACGTGGCTGCGCAGGCTGTCGCTATCGGGGAGTTCTTCGCCCCACAGGGCTTCCTCTAATACCGGGCGACGAACTACTGCCGGACTTTTGCGCATCAACACCTCCAGTAGCTTCAGACCTACCGGGTTGAGTTTGAGCGTTTTGCCCTGACGGGTGACTTGCAGGGTATCCAGGTCGTAACTGAGATCGGCTACCTGCAGTTGATGTTTGGCGCCGCCCTGGCTGCGCCGCAGTACGGCTTCTATGCGTGCTACCAGTTCGGACAGTGCGAAGGGCTTGACCAGATAATCATCAGCACCACTTTTCAGGCCTTTGAGACGGTCTTCCAGTTGGTCGCGCGCGGTCAGCATGATGATCGGGGTGTCGCGCTGGGCATCGTCGCGCAGACGCTGACACAACTGATAACCGTCGATGCCTGGCAGCATGATATCCAGCACGATCAGATCGTAATGCTCGCTCACCGCCAGATGCAGACCTGACAAACCATCCTGGGCGCAGTCCACCGTGTAGCCCTTGCCCTGCAGATAATCCAGCACGTTGGCCAGAATGTCACGATTGTCTTCGATTACCAGGATGCGCATCCATCGGCCTCATCAATTGGAACCTGTTAACTAACACTTTTTTCACAGCGCCTTAACGAGCTGCTGACAGCAGTATGCCCACACTTGCGCCAGTCTCATCAATGCGGATCATACAATGCACCTGTTCAAGTTTGCCCAAGCACGTTATCTCGCCATTATTTCCCTGGTCTGGCTGGCAATATTCATCCTGACTCGCACCCTGTTGCTATCGACTCACTTCGATGAGGCGCAGTTAGGCCTGGTCA
Source organism: uncultured Halopseudomonas sp. (assembly GCF_963977355.1). Lineage (NCBI taxonomy): Bacteria > Pseudomonadati > Pseudomonadota > Gammaproteobacteria > Pseudomonadales > Pseudomonadaceae > Halopseudomonas > uncultured Halopseudomonas sp. The sequence continues at coordinate 10,073 of NZ_CAXBOV010000001.1, forward strand.
GCACTTTGGCGCTTTACGGCCAGGGTGGCGTCTATGATCTGGTTTTTCTGCTGTATGCGCTGGTTCCAATGACCCTTTATCTGTTGCTGTGTCCGAGGAAAGTGTGGCAAAGCCGCTGGAATCAGCGACTGCTGCAGCTTTTACTTACCCTGAGCATTTTCATCATGCTGTTCACGGCGATATCCGAGTGGCTGTTCTGGGATGAGTTCAGCGTGCGGTTCAACTTTATCGCGGTCGATTATCTGGTGTACTCCGATGAAGTGCTCAACAACATTCTCGAATCCTATCCGGTTTACCCGCTGCTGGGTGTATTGGCATTGCTTGCTGTCGCTATCACCTTGAGCCTGCGTGGTGCCATGCGCCGTGTTGCATTGGCGCCCCTGCTGTCGTGGCGCCAGCGGGGCATGTTCCTTAGCAGCTGGGTGTTGTTGTTAGCGCTGAGTGTCGGCATGGTGGGACAGGATTTTCCGCGTAACAGCGGTGGTAACGCCTACCAGCACGAATTATCAGCCAATGGGCCCTATCAGTTTTTTGCAGCCTTCCGTAACAATCAGCTGGATTACGAACAGTTCTATCCTGTGTTGCCACTGAAGCAAGTCGCCGAAGACATGCGCGATGAAGTGCGTGAGCCTAATGCGGTGTTTGTGGACAGCAATCCCCTGAGCATTCGCCGGCTTATCGACAACCCTGGCCAACCCGTGCCCATGAACGTGATTCTGGTGACCATCGAAAGCCTGAGCGCTAAATACCTCGGTAGTGAAGGCGATAGCCGTGGGCTAAGTCCGGAGCTGGACGCGCTGCGCCAGCAGAGTCTGTATTTCAGCAATCTGTACGCGACCGGGACCCGCACCACGCGTGGGCTGGAGGCAATTACTCTGTCGATCCCGCCAACCCCAGGTCGCTCGATCGTCAAGCGCGTTGGCCGCGAAAGCGGTTTCGCCAGCCTGGGACAGCAATTTACCGCTAAGGGTTATGACAGCGTCTTCATGTATGGCGGGCGCGGCTACTTCGACAACATGAACGCTTTCTTTGAGGGTAATGGTTATCGCACTGTCGATCAGGTCAGAGTGCCGGACAGTGAAGTGACCTTTACCAATGCCTGGGGCATGAGTGATGAAGACCTGTATACCCAGGCCCTGAAAGTAGCTGATGCCGACTTTGCCAAGGGCAGCCCGTTCCTGTTGCAGTTGATGACGACCTCCAATCACCGACCTTACAGTTACCCGGAAGGCCGCATCGATATTGCGTCAGGCAGCGGTCGCGAAGGCGCTGTAAAGTATACCGACTACGCTATCGGCGAGTTCCTGCGCGCAGCGCGGCAGAAGCCGTGGTTTGATAACACGCTATTTGTGTTTATTGCGGACCATACGGCGGGCAGTGCCGGCCAGGAAGATCTGCCCGTCAGCAGCTACCACGTTCCGTTATTCATCTATGCGCCGCAGTTGGTAAAGCCAGCTGAGGTGACCACTCTGACCAGCCAGATTGACCTGGCTCCTACGCTGCTCGGTTTGTTGAACATGGATTACACCTCGACCTTCTTTGGCCGCAATGTACTGCGCGAGGATGCAGCGCCAGGGCGCGCCTTGATTGGCAATTATCAGCATCTGGGTCTATTTGATGGCCAGAATCTGGCGATTCTCAGCCCGCGTCAATTGATGCGTCTGCACGACGATGCGCTGGGTGACAGTCTTGAAAGTACGACCGACCAGAGCGATCCGTTGATCGCGAGGAGCATTGCCTACTACGAGGGCTCCAGCTATGCCTTCGGGCATGATTTGCTGACCTGGCATGCCCTGATGGAACCCAAAGCGCGGATCAGCCAGAGATGAGGGCGCAAATACAGGTTTCCAGACCATTCAATTTCCGACTTTGGCTGGCACTACCGCTCAGCTTGATGGCTCTGATGCTGCAACGGCAACCGCCGAGCGTTGATGCCTCCAGAAGCCTTTACGGAGATGTTCAGCATGGCGCTGTTTAAACGTCCGCTACGTTATGCGGCTTGGTTGTTGTTACCGCTGTGCATTTTGGCCATCGTGGCGCTATGGCGTCCGGATGTACTACGCAGTAGCCATGTTGATGTCCCGCCGCCTATGCTGGGCGAACAACAGGCGCGACCGACAACCTGGGCTACTCCGCTGGATGCCGGCTTTCGCTTGTATGCGTTGAGCCCTTCACTCTATCGAAGTGCGGTGCCGCAAACTGACGATCTTGTGCAGTTGCACCAACGGGGCATCCGCACCGTGATCAATCTTCATCAGCAAAGTGATGCGATATGGCTCGGCGACGATGCCATGCGCAGTATTCATATCCCTTTGCGGGGAGACCGCGTCACCGACACACAGGTCATTACTGTCTTGCGCGCCATTCGCGCAGGCGAGCAACAGGGTGGGGTATTGGTGCACTGCAAGCACGGCCAGAATCGCACCGGGCTGATCAGCGCCATGTACCGCATCGTTTATGATGGCTGGAGTCGTGAAGAGGCCATGGCAGAAATGCTTGAGGGTGGCTTTGGCACTGCCGGGCGCATGGACGATGCGGTGGGCTATATGAACCGGGTGGATGTGGATGCGGTTAAACAGGCCATCGAGGCGGGCGAGTGCAGTACCAACCCCTTGGCCTGGTGCCGTCTGACAAGCTGGTTTATGAGTCAGGCTGAGCCGCTAGCCGACTATCCGGAGGCCCTGGTTCAAAGCCGTTCGAGGACAGTGGCAACCCCTTGACCGCCGCCAATACACTGCGTGGCGAGGGCATACTGACCATTGGTCCTCTTCAGCAGGGCTGCGGCCTTTCCGGTAATGCGTGCGCCAGTGGCGCCAAGCGGATGCCCGATCGCGAGGCCACCGCCATCCAGGTTGATAGTCTCCTCGTTCAGCCCTAGCTCACGTACACAGGCCAGGGCCTGTGATGCGAATGCCTCGTTGATCTCTACTACATCCAACAGGTCTGCACTTATGCCGGCACGGGCCAGTGCCTTGCGCGTGGCCGGGACGGGGCCGAGGCCCATCAGGGCGGGATCGACACCTGCCGTGGCCATGCCCATCACACGGGCCAACGGCGCCAGACCGTGACGATATGCGTAGGCTTCGGTGGTCACCAGTACAGCGGCTGCGCCATCGGTTAGCGGGGAGGAGGTCCCGGCGGTCACCAGACCATCGGGTCGGAATGCCGGGCTCAAGCCGGCAAGAGCCTCCAGGGAGGTTGCAGGGCGAATGCAGCCGTCTTCTCTGATCAGATCTCCAGAAGCCAGGCGAATGGGAATGATCTCGTCGCTCAGCCGGCCCTCCCGACGAGCCAACGCGGCCTTGCTATGTGATTGCAGGGCCAGCTTTTCCTGATCAGCACGGGAGATCGGGTACAACGAGGCCACATTTTCGGCCGTCTCACCCATGCTGATATAGGCGTCGGTGTGCTCCAACAGTTCTGGATTGGGTGAAAAGGTCAGTCCCCCCTGGGGCACCTGGCTCATGGATTCCACGCCGAAACACAGATATGCTTCCCCCATGCCGGCCTCGATCTGCGCAGCGGCGATGTGCACTGCAGACATGGACGAGCCGCAGAAGCGGTTGACCGTCATGCCGCTGAGGCTGTTTGGAAAACCTGCCAGCAACGAAGCGATTCGCGCCACGTTGTTGCCTTGCGGCCCTTCAGGGTAGGCGCAGCCAGCTATCACATCCTCAAGGGAGGTTGGATCAATATCCAGTTGTTGGGTAAAGGCCCGAATAAGGTGAGCCGCAAGGGTATCCGGACGCATACCCGCCAAAGCGCCCTTGCGGGCAAAGTGAAAGGGTGTGCGCGCGTAGGCTGAAATCAGTGCTTTCATGGTATCTCCAGAATTATCTGTTATTCACGGACGGTAGTTGTACGAGCTGAGCCGGTTGGCGTTGGCACTGGCCAGTTCAACCATTTCAATACGTCGTTGATCATGCGGCTGTCGGCCAGGATCCGGTTGTGTCCGCCGCTGGTTAACCAGAGCGAATGGGCGGATGAGGCGCGCAGGTTTTCCTGCGCATCCGAGAGCGGCACGATGGCGTCATCTGCGGCATGGACCAGGAGGATCGGTGTCGTCATCGATTGCAGTGCGTGATCCACGCGGTAACGTTCCAGTGGCTCACCCAGCGCCCGGGTAATCTGCCTGACCATCTGTTGCAACGCGCGCTGACTCAGCCCCTGGCGCCTGGCTTGCGCGAGCGCGTAATCCTCCGCGCCGCGCGGAGCACAGATCAGCACTGCACAGTCAGGCTTGAGTCCATAGGCTTCTGCCGCCAGCGCTGTCATTGCTGCGCCAATGGAGTGGGCGATCACCGTGCAGGGTTGCTCGAGAGCTGACGCGGTTTCGGCGATAGACCTGGCCAGCAGGGGAAGCGGTGCGCTTTGACCATCGGCCTCGCCGTGTCCCGGCAGATCCAGGGCGGCTACCCGATAGCCAGCGCTGAGCAGCGGTGCCACGAATCCGCCCATGGCAAAGTGATCCCGTTCCCATCCGTGTACCAGCAGGACCAGAGGGCCTGTTCCCTTGACCCAGAATGGCACCTGATGGCCATCGACGGAGATCTCTCTGCGCTCGAAATCGTCGAATGCCTCTGTCCAGTGCCGTGTGCTGTTGTTCGGGCGAGGAGTCAGAAAGGCGCGTGCTCCCAGTGAGCCAAAGTACCCGGGCAAAAGTGCCGATATAAGTCCTGTGACGGATATTGCTGCTTGAGTTCCCATATTGCGGATAGCCATTTTTGCATCCTCTTGTAAGTTGAAGGTCGTAGATCAGAACGCATAGGTGAGGCCGATATGGACCCGGTTGGCGGTCCTGAACTGACCGAACACGCCGCTGCTGTCGCCGTAGAACAGGTCAGCTCCGACCCGCCCCGACAGAGTGCTGCTGAATTGGTAGCGCGCCTCCAGTTGAAGCAAGCCATCGGCCTCGTTGAGGCTGTGTACGACAAAGGCTTCCAGCGCCAATGCCTCGTTCCAAAGGTTGCGCCGGGCAAGCGCCGTTACCTGGGTGGTTGTTCGGTCCCGGATGATGGCGTCAGTCGATTGGGTGAGGTGGCTCTGGAACACCTGCATACTCAGAAAGGTGTTGCTCAAGCCGCTGTAGTCGAGGCCAACCACGTAGGCGAGCTCCGGGCTGTCTGCCACTGCGGAGGTTATCCGTCCCGGGTCTGCAACCCAGTATCGATCGGTCGAATAGCCCAGCTCGCTGCGTAGCGCGAAATCGCCAAACGCATTGGACAGGGTGGCGCCGAGCAGGTGGGAGCGCTCATAGGTTGGCGCAACTACGACACCGCTCTGTTGCTGTGTCAGGTAGAAAACTGCCTGGTCCTGATAGTGGTAGAGGTAGTTCAGGCTCAGATCCCAGCCATCCACAAAGCCCTTCCAGCGCACGCCGGCATCGGCGTCCCGCACGGGTCGGTCCGGGCGGTCGTGGTCAAGCAGGGTCACCGGCACATTAGCCGGTGCGCCGGGTACCAGCAGAGGCGAGCTGAACGCGAAGGCACCATCAGTTGGCGGCAGCTCATCGTAGGTCTGATCGGGAATCAGAATCAGCTGGAGCATACCGGCAGCCAGGGGTGCTTCGACGTTCAGCATCCACAGTGGAATGCGCCGGTCATCGACCTCAGGCAGGATAAATTCGCGATAATCGATAGGGTTGAGTACGTCCAATACGCGCAAGCCGTCCGCCTGTCCCCACACAACCTGCTGCTTGCCCAGCCGGATATAGGTGTCGTCGATGGCTGCGTCGATATAGGCTTCGCGCACTTCCATATCGCCGTTATCGCCCAGGTAGCCACGGCGATTCCAGTGACTGCGCGTGCGCTGGTTCGGCTGGCCGGGGGAGAGCTTGTCAACGCCATCCATGCGCGCCCTCGCGATCAGGGTCGCACGCGCTGAATGGGGAAGGTCCAGATCCCAACGCGGCGTGAGTACCAGTTCCGACTTTTGCACGCTGCCATCATCGGTCTGCAATGCGATGCCCAGATCGGCGGTGCCCTGCAGCGTGAGTGCCGTGGCGCTGCCACTCACTCCCAGTGACAGCATCAGGGCTAACGTGCTCAGCGGGCATATCTTCGAGTCCATGTCATAACCCCCTTACCAGCGTGCGCTGGCTGAACAGGCGCTCGGGTACGTCACTCTGGTAATCCACACTGGAGCTGGTCAACACGGTGGTATGGCCACTCTTGTGATTACTGGCGCGCACCTGCAATACCGTCCATACGGCATCAATCTGTTCGATCTCCAGGTTCTCGATGGTTTTCAGGTGATTGCCATTAACGTCCCAGTAATCGCTTTTGCGCGAGATCCAGATGCTCGGGTCGATACGCCAAACGGCCTTGCTGTAACCCAGCTCGCTGGCGATTTCGGCATTGGCAGCGGTCCCTTCGACCACGTAGCAGGTGGCGCCATTGACCTCTTCCTGACCGGTAACGCGGAACTGGTAATCCTGCAAACCCACCTTGTTGTCGCTCTTGATTTCCTCATAACTGAAATCGGTGCCAAGAAAGGAGTCGCCGCGGTTGGACGCTGGTATGCGGCGCACCTTGCGCAAGGCCGGGAGGTACAACCATTGGTCGTCCTCTTCGGCCGTGTCCGGATAGTCAAAGGTCAGAAAGCCGGTGCCGCGGACATTCGCCGGAGCTGTATAGAACAGAATGGTGCGCTTTTCGTCGGCGAAATAGCGACGATACGCCTTGATCTCCTGAACACGGGTTTGGCCGCGTCGATCGGTCAGCTCAAGCCGCATGTCACGGGTAACCTGATGTCCTTCATCGCGGGCTGCTACGGAGCGCATGATGTCGATGCCCTCGGGTAGCTCATCGGCCGACAGCTCTGGTGCGTTCAGGGTGCCAGTGACGATCAATGCCAGCATGACCACGCTAGCGAAACCCAGTTTAGTGCTCCTCGGAGCTCCGGCAGGCGCGATGATGCTGGCCGGTTTGAGCAGCAATACCAGGGCGGGCAGCAAGGTGACACTGGCGATGAATGCGGTACTCACTGCGAGCGCAACCAGGCCGCCGAAGCGGATGAGCGGTGGCACATCACTAAAGCACAACACGCCGAAACCCAGTGCGACGGCGGCCAGATTGAACAGCAGCGCGCGGCCAGTGGTCGGGAATAGCTCGGCCAGGGCTTCTGCTGTCGGTCGATGGGTCTGGCGGCCAAGCTCGCGCAGACGTTCGAGGGAGTGTATGGAAAAGTCGACACTGAGCCCGATGGCGATGGCTGCAAACATCGAGGTGCCGATACCCAGCCAGATGCCAAAGAAGCCCATGACGGCGTAAATCAGCAGAATGGACATGCCTACCGGAACAATGGTCAGCAGCCCGGCATAGACCGAGCGGAACAGTAGAGAAGCCATCACCAGCACTGCGAGAAGTGACACTATGACGCTGCTGGTATGGCTTTCGGCGATGCCGTTTATCCAGTGATAGTCCACGTGTACCCGCCCGGTGAGTGTGGCGCTTAAACCCGGTTCGTTGAAATGCTCTGCCAGATACGCTTCAACAATGGGAACCAGCTGGCGATTGTTGCTGAAGGCGTTGGTATCCAGATAGGCACGAACCAGTGCCTGGCGATGCGTGCTATCGATTTCGTTTTCGAAATCAGTCGGACTGCCTGAGGTGGAATACAGAAGAAACAGCTGGGCGATCAGCAGGTTGTCGTCGGGTATGACGTACTTGGCTAGCTGATTCTCGTTGACTGCGCGATTCATCTGTTTGATGTAATCGACCACGGATGTGCTGCCGTTGACATGCGGCTGGCTCTCCAGAAAACGCTGCAGTGCCTCTATCTTGCGCAAGCGTGCAGGGTCATGCAGGCCTTCCTCGTCCGGCGTTTCCACCAGAATGTCCAGGTGGTAGGTCCCATCCATGGCACCGTTGATGCGCTTGTCAGCCTGGTAAAGCGGTTCGGATGGCTTGAAGTTCTCGATACGCTGATCCTCGACCTGAACGCGGGCAAGTCCGAAGGCGCCGATGACCGCCACGGCTGCGCCGACGGTGATGACAATACGAGGGGAGGCCAGGACGCTGGAACCAAGCCGCGCCATCAATCGATAGCTGGCGCTCTGAGTATTGCTACCGGGCGCGGGGAAAGCCTTGTTTGGCCGTGGTTTAAGCAAACTTATCGCAGCGGGTAACACCGAGAGGCTGTATAGCCAGGCCACGCAGACTGCCAGCGCACCGAACAGGCCGAAGGCCTTGATAGGAGGCATATCTGATGTGGCGTAAAGGGCCAGAAAACCGGCCATGGTGGTAAGGGTGGTCATGGTGATCGGCCGTGCCATCGCGCGCATGGTGCGCACTACCAGTTCGCGGGATGAGGCGGAAGGGTCCTCGGCCTGCTCCTGGTAGTACTGGCTGAAAACATGGATCGAGTCGGCTACGGCAATACCGATCATGCAGACGATCAGGCCGTTGGTGATCACATAGAAAGGTGTGGCGCTCGCGGCCATCAGTCCCAGGGTGATGCCCACCGTGGCCAGGATGATCAAGTTCGGCAGCAGTGTGGCACCCAGCCTGCGAAAGGCGAGAAACAGAACCAGTGTAATGATCAGGCCAGCAAACGGATTGAGACGCTGTGCGTCCTGATCTATGTAGCTGGAAAGGTATCCCGCGACAGCACCTTCCCCAGCAACCAGCAGCTCATCCTGGGCGCCTTTGGGTGCATAGGAAAGCAACTGCAGAATCTCATCATAGGTCTGCTGGGCCTGGTCTTCGTCGAGTATTTCCACGACCACCAGGGTGGCCGAGCCGTCGCGAGCCACCAGGCTGCCCTGGTAAAGAGGGAAGTCGGCAATGGCCTGACGTATGGCGTTGGCATCTGCCTGCGTCTGGGGAACAGGATCAAGAAATTCGTCTACCTCCATGCCGGTTATGGTGCCGACCACGTTTGACTCGGTTGACAGGCTCATCACCTGATCAGGGTCGACGTTGTCGAGGGACTTTACCTGACTGGTCAGCCAGTCCACGAGCTGCAGGCTTGCGGGGTTGAAGATGCCGTTGTCGCCTTCGTTCACCACGGCCACAACGATCGGGTCCCGCAGACCGAACAACTGCTCAACCTGCTCCCGATAGAGCAGTGCCGGGTTCTCGGGATGAATGAAGGCACCCGCTGAGGTGTCCTTGCTGAGCGAGGGGATGGCTGTCATCGCGGCCCCGACCAGGATCGCTCCCAGCAACAGAACAAGCCAACGCAGGCTCACGATGAGATGAAAATATCGACCTATTCGGTCCGTCTCGTTTCGCATGGGATTTTCCTATTATAAGTGTATATACACGTTAAAGTTTCTAAAAAAAAGCCCGTGAGGGCTCTGTTGCTTTCAGCAAGGTACGGGTGCTGCAGTTGCCTGGTGCAGGTTTAGCGAGCGATGGTGGTCAGACCCGCCAGCGCATCATGGCTTTCGAGCCATTGCTTTTCCCCCAGCCCTTCCCTGTACTTCTTTTGTACCTCTTGCCACAGGGGATAGGCTTCATCCAGTTTGGCTTTGCCGCTAGCCGTTAATCCGGAAGCGCGTGAACGGTGATGCGCGCCGGCTCGAGTTTCGATAAGTCCCTCCTTCTCCAGCAATTTGAGGTTGCGGGTCAGGGTGGTGCGCTCCATTGCCAACCAGTCGGCCAGCTCGCTGATCGAACCTGGTGCGCCATAACCGATGGCGACCAGCAAGGTGAACTGGGTGATCCGCAACCCGCATGGCCGCAATGCCTCGTCGTAGGCGCGGGTTATCATACGGTCTGCCATGCGAGCCTTGCGGCACAGGCAATCGCGGGCAATGATGGGAAATATCTGTGCGTTTTCATCTGTCATAGTGTGTATATACACGTATGATTTTAGCTCGTCAACTTTCAGGCTGTATTTCTATGGCACGCAGCACTGTCGCAAGCGCCTGCTAATGTGCCTGAACGTCGCTATGGGGTGTGGAGTAAAGGCTTTCGAGGGCCTTCAGATCAGGCGCTTCTGAAAAAAGTAACGCTGATGTCCCGGCGGAAAATCATCAAGCTGACCAAACCGGGTGAAACCATGCTTCGGATAGAACTCGGGCGCCTGAAAGTCGAAGGTGTCGAGCCAGATGCCGACGCAGCCTTTTTCCCTCGCCAGTTCTTCGGCCATGTCGAGTAACTTTGAGCCCGTGCCCTGCCCCCTGGTTTGTTCGGGTACGGCCAATAATTCGATAAACAGCCAACAATAGAAAATGCTGCCATACAGGCCGCCAATAACCTCGTCGGTATGTTCGTCGCGGATCAGCAGTGCCAGGTTCTCTGGTTGGGGATCACCTGCCTGCGCGACGTTGTAATCGTTCAGTGGTCTGAGTACTGCTGCGCGCTCAGCCTCTCCCGGATTTGCAGCAACTTCGATACGGGTGTTCATCAGCCAGGCCTCAGCTTATTGCAAATAGTCTAAAAGTCGCTGGCGATTCACGCCCGCAACAGGGTTCGAATACGCGAAGCCAGAGTGGTCACGGCAAAGGGCTTGGTAAGTACGGCCATCCCCGAATTGGTATCTGAAACGTCGAACAGCGCCTGCTCTGCATATCCGGTGATGAACAGCACGGGGAGGTCAGGGCGCTTGACGCGTCCTGCGTCTGCCAGTTGCCGACCGTTCATGCCGCCCGGCAGACCGACGTCCGTCACCAGCAAGTCAATACGGGCATCTGAGCGCAGCACCTCCAGCCCTGCCGGGCCCGTAGCGACTTCGATGGTCCGATAGCCCAGATCCTGGAGCACATCATTTACCAGCATTCGTATTGTCGGCTCATCATCGACGATGAGCACAGTCTCACCTGTGTGCGCGCCTGCCAGTAGCGGGACGTTTGATACACGGCCTTCAATGCGTGCCTCGCCGAAATGACGGGGCAGATATATCGACACTTCTGTTCCAACGCCCAATGTCGACAGAAGTCTCGCCTGCCCGCCGGATTGCTTGGCGAAGCCGTAAATCATGGAGAGGCCGAGCCCGGTGCCCATGCCCAGGGGTTTGGTCGTGAAGAAGGGATCAAATGCCCGCGCCGCAGTCTCCGCCGACATGCCGCTCCCGGTATCCGTTACGCTCAATTTCAGATAATCGCCTGGGGGCAGGTCAAGTCTTTGCGCGGCTTCCTCATCGAGTTGCTGGCTATCAATGGCAATGTGAATACTGCCGCCATTCGGCATCGCGTCGCGGGCGTTGATACACAGATTAAGCAGGGCATTTTCCAGTTGGGACGGATCAACCAGTGCAATCCATGGTTGCTGGTGGCTCGAGCACTCAACGGAGATTCCCGGTCCAGCGGTGCGACGAACCAGATCGAGCATGCTCTCGATCAACTGATTGGCGTCCGTAGGATGAGGTGCCAGAGTCTGTCTGCGCGAAAATGCCAACAAACGGTGGGTTAATGACGCTGCGCGTGTGGCAGCACCTTGGGCAGCGTCGATGTACTTTTCGGTATCCTGCCCGCGGTCCTGATTGATCCGCAGGCGTATCAGATCCAGGCTTGCCGAGATTGCCATCAGCAGATTGTTGAAGTCATGGGCAAGCCCGCCCGTCAACTGGCCCACCGCCTCCATTTTCTGGGATTGTCGCAGTTGCGCCTGGGCCCGCTGCAATTCTGCGTCGCGCTCTTTCTCCGCGGTAATGTCGCGGCCCGTGGCGTAGGTCAGATTCCCCGCTGGCGCTGCAGCCCAGGAAACCCAGATCACCGAGCCGTTCTTGTGGCGGCAGCGGTTGATTACCAAAGGTTGCTCACCAATGGCGGCCTGTTGGTAAGCTGTTACCGTTTCATCGTGGTCTTCGGGTATCACGAACTCATTGACGTGGTAGCCGACCAGCTCCTGTGGGGTATAACCCAGTACCTTGGTACAGGCTGGGTTAACGCGTCTGAGGAGTCCGTCGAAGTCGACAATCAGCATCAGATCCAGTGCTGTGTCCCACATCAGATCGCGTTCTTCGGTGCGGATGGCAACTTCTTCGGCCAGTCGTTCGTTCAGCTCCTTTAGTTGTTTTTCGGCGGCACTGCGCTCACGCTCGGCGATGATTTGTGACGTAATCTCAAAAGCCTGACTTAACAAGCCTGCTACGTTTCCATCTTCCCCTCGGATTGGACTGGCTGTGATGTTCCAGTAGGTGGTCTCGATCTTGCCCCCACGATTCATCACCAGCTCTACCTGTTCCTGGGCGAAGCCCTCACCGGTTGCCATGGCTTGCTGCAATGGCGGCGCTACCGTCTCCCAGGTATCAACCCATACGTCCGCTACCGGTCGTCCTATAGCCTGCGGATGGCGCTCGGGCATGGCGGGTATGTAGGCGTCGTTATACAGCATGATCAGATCTGGGCCCCAGAGCACGGTACCCAGCACCGGTGAGTTCAGGCAGATGGACACGGCGGTGCGCAGGGATTGCGGCCAGGTGTCGGGCGGGCCAAGCGGTGTCGCAGCCCAATCATGGGCACGCATTCGCTCGCCCATCTCGCCGCCACCAGAAAGAAAAGGGAAATCATGGGGCATGGCTGGGGGCTCCTTCTGGCACGCGTAACGCGTTTCCAGATGGCAACGCTGGTGGATCATGCAAAATGGATCGTCTTCGATGAATCTATATGATGCGATAGGGTGCAAAATAACGTGGCGGGGCTGGCCGAGCAAGCGGCGATTTGTTTAGCCTGTAGCGCACCGAGCCCAGTCAAGGAATGCCCATGTACTCACAAAACGATATCAACCTTGAAACCTTTGCCGTTAACGGCCTGCGCACCCGGGTCGCCAGTATCGGTACGGGACCGGTTGCGCTTTTCATTCATGGTTGGCCCGAATGCTGGTTTACCTGGCGTGAGCAGATGGTGGCTATCGCCAATGCCGGGTACCGCGCCATTGCACCGGATATGCCCGGGTTTGGTGAGACCGATGGCCTTCCTGCCATTGCGGATTACAACGTGGCGCGCATCTGCGAGTTCATGGACGAGCTTGTCACACAGGTTAGCGGTGATGAGCCGGTATTGCTTATTGGTCATGACTGGGGGGCAATTAATTGCTGGCAATTCACGCTGCGCCATCCGCACCGGGTATCTCGACTCGCTAACATGAGCGTCCCGCTGCACCCCGTTGCGGCTCGCCCACCCACGACCCTTTTGCGCGAGCATTTCGGTGATGATTTTTTCTATCAGCTGTATTTTCAGAAGCCAGGTGTAGCCGAAGCGGAGTTCGACGCCGATCCGGAAGGCATACTGCGCGCGCTGTATTGCTCGCCGGATACGCCGCGAGATCAGCCTCGGCTTGGTCGGTCGATAACGGAGGGAGGTGGCTGGATAGGTCGTTTGGGTAAGCCTCGCGAACAACCCGCGTGGCTGACGGAAAAAGCGCTGGCCTACTACCTCAATGCCTACCGGGATAGTGGGTTTGCCGGCGGGATCAATTACTACCGCAACCTGGACGAGAACTGGCGCCTGATGCAGCCCTATCGCGATGCTCGGATAACCTGTCCGGTGCTGTTTCTGGTGGGTAGCGCTGACAGCGTTATACGTGGTGCCAGTGAAGAACAGCTTGTTAAGCGAATGGCAGCGCGCATTCCAGAACTGAAAATTGTCATGCTGCCGGGCATCGGGCACTGGGTGCAAAGTGAAGCCTGTACGCAGGTAAATGAGGCACTGGTGGCATTTGCCGCGTCATCCAGTGGTCGTCCCTGATTCAAGTCGTTGTTTGAGCAGGTTTATGCATGCTTCGATTTCCTGCTCGCTGGCGCTGGCGAAGCCCATTATCAGTCCTGTTCTGCTGCCGTTGCCAAAAAAGTGCGAGCTCAGCGGTGTACTGCCAAATCCCCGAGTTCGCAGCCAGGAGCTCAGCTCCACGTCATTGAAATCGCCTTCCAGAACGACATGCATGCCTGCACTCTCCGCCACGGGTGTTACCAGCCCGCCCAGCTCCTCGGCGATCCGCGACTGAAAGTGCTGCCATTTATCACGGTAGAGCTGGCGCATACGACGCAGATGGCGTGTGAAATGGCCGGTTTCAATGAACTCGGCAATGGTGGCCTGAATCAGTAGTGGGCTCTCCCCGCCGCTCGCCTGCTTGGCCAACACAAAATGTTCTACCAGTGGCTCCGGTACAACCAGGTAGCCTACGCGCAGGGCGGGTAGAAGAGTCTTGCTGAAGCTACCGACATACAGTACCGGCGTGTTCTCGAACATGCCCTGGAGCGCAACGAACGGTTTGTTGTAGAAGTGAAACTCGCTGTCGTAATCGTCCTCGATAATCCACGTCTGGTTCCCTTGCGCCCATCGCAGCAAAGCCATGCGCTGGGAAATATCGAGAATGCCGCCCATTGGATATTGGTGTGTGGGGGTGCAGAACAGCAGTTTGGCCGCTCCCAACGCGGGCAGAGCATCCACGTCCAGTACCTGCTCTTTCAAAGGTACCGGCGTTACCGGGTTGCCCCTTGAGGCGAGGGCATATCGTGCACCACGGTAGCCGGGATTCTCACTGAATACCCGGTCGCCCGGCTCCAACAGCACGTCCATGATCAGTGACAGGGCCTGTTGGGCTCCATTGGTAATAATTACCTGATGCTCCTGGCAGCGCACGCCCCGGGCGGAGCACAGGTATTGGGCTATGGCTCTGCGCAGGGGCGGATAACCCTGGGTACTGTCATAGCCGCGCAGTATTTTGCGACTTTCCTGATGGTGCAGGATGCGGTTCCAGCTGCGAATCGGAAAGGCATCCAGGTCCGGTAAGCCGGGTTGAAAGGCCAGGCTGACATCGCCCGCCGCGTCGTACCTGTTGCCTTTCAGTTCCGGAATAGGAGGTAGCGATGCGCTGGCTTCGGGCTGTAGAAGAGGCCGCTTGCCGTGCTGGAGCTCACCCGAATGGATGTTCTGATGCACGAACACACCCCGGCCAGCTCGGCTTTGTAGAAACCCCTCCGCTTTCAACTGATCGTAAACCGCATTTACCGTATTGCGGCTGATGCGCATATCCAACGCAAGTTGTCGGCTGGAGGGCAGGCGGCTACCCGCCGGGTAGCGACGGTCGATAATACGAGCGGCAAGTTGTTGGTAGAGCTGCTGCTGGAGGGGCTCGGAGCCGTCCAGACGAATATCGTCGATCACGTCAACTGGTCCTGTGGATTTTCACAATCTGGATCTTTTGAGAGTATCAGACAATAGCTTTAATGGTGTCCAGGTCATTTACCTTCCAATGGAGCTCCCATGACAAAGACCAATAATGATGCAGCGTCTCCAGATGCCCTGACATGTTGCCCGCGCAGCAAGGTCCAGCGGGCGGCCAAACGTGCGAGCTACGAGCGGGCGCCGGCATACGCTCTGATTGATCGTTTGAAAACCGCCCATGTGGCCTTCGTTGAGGAGGGTGAGCCCCGCATTATTCCCATTACAGCCTGGCGCATGGGTGATGACCTATATGTGCACACGCTAAACGGGGGCAGGTTGGCAAAGCGCCTGGATGCGCGAATACAGCTTTGCTTGTCGTTCGCGGCGACTGACGAGTGGGTCATGAGCAAGTCGGCTTTTAATCACAGCGCCAACTACCAATCTCTGGTGCTCTTTGGCAGAGCCGAACGGGTACTGGAAGATGCGGAGTTTGATGCTGCATTCAAAAGCATCATCAACGATCTGGAACCGGGCCGCTGGGACAAGGTTCGGGCTCCAAGCGCGAAGGAGCGCAAAGCCACCGCACTGTTTCGCATACCCATAGATGAGGGTGCTTTCAAAAGCCGCACGGGTGGACCCGTTGAGGAGCCCGAGGATCTCGATCTGCCGGTCTGGCATGGCAATCTGAAGGCCTGACAGATTGACTGGTCGAACGCACATGCCCCTCGCATGTGCGTTACTGACTTTCAGTTACCGCGGTAGGTGGAGTAGCCGTAGGGGCTGAGTAGCAATGGAATATGGTAATGATCCACTTCGCCATCCACGTCGAAAATGACGGGCACCTCGGGGAAAAAAGTCTGCTCTTGATGCATGGCAAACCAGTCGCCGGTCTTGAATGTCACCCTGTAGGTCCCGCGCTGCAATGATTTGTCTGCCGGGAACAGTGCAGGAATGCGACCCGCCTGGTTGGTAAAGGCCTCGTTCAGCGATTGCCAGCCGGCAGGCTGGAGCTGCTCCAGAGTGACGCGCACTTCGGGCGAAGGCAGTCCACTTTCCAGATTCAGTACGTGAACGCTGAGCGGATTGTCTGCGGCAAGAGCAATGCCGGCCATGCTGCTCAATAGCAACGCCAGTGTGACGCGGGGGATAAAAGTCATGGTTGTTTCCTTACTTGCTTGGCTGAATGAGTTGTTTGATCGCGCTGTGGGCGCAGCCTTCGTCGATGCTGGAGCCGCCGGCGCCGGCTACCCCCAGGGCACCGATAACCTGGCCATCGACCAGCACCGGGACACCGCCGCCAAGCAGCAATAACTCATCGATGGTGTTGAGGTTTGCCGAGCTGGGGTCGCCCTGGGCGCGAGTTGCGAGTTCGCTGGTGGCGATTTTGGTAGACAGCGCGGTGAATGCCTTGCGTTGGGCTGCCAGGGTGTTATGCGGGCCGATTTCGTCATCGCGCTGCAGCGCTATCAAATGCCCCGAACGGTCTACTACCGCAACGACTGCCTTGCGATCCTGTGCATGGCAGGCGCTCAGGGTGGCTTCTACCAACTGGTTGCCCAGTGCCAGGGTCAGGTCCTTGCGCTCAGCTATGCCGGTAGTACTGGCCTGGGCGACTCCCGCAGCCAGACTGCCGATAAACAATGTCATGAGGGAAATGCGGTGCAGCATAAGATATCTCCATAATTGCAGGTGTGCATGTGACGACGGACGCATGTTGCTGTCCTGTAACCGTCAGCGGCATTGCCGTTTCATTACGTATTTGTAATGGGCATGTCTGGTGTTTGGCTCTAATCTGGCGGCATACCCTGGGAGATAGACATGCGCATTCTGGTTGTTGAGGACGAACGCAAGGCCGCCGAGTATTTGCAGAAGGGGCTCGGGGAGTCCGGCTATCAGGTGGCTGTGGCCCTTGACGGGCTGGACGCTCGGCATCTGATCGAGGAGGACGACTTCGACCTGATCATTCTCGACGTCATGCTGCCTGGCATGGATGGTTGGCAACTGATCAAACTGATCCGTACGCGCGGTCAGACCCCGGTGCTGTTCCTGACTGCGCGCGACAGCGTTGAAGACCGGGTCAGGGGTCTGGAGCTGGGGGCGGATGACTATCTCGTCAAGCCGTTTTCCTATTCAGAGCTGCTCGCGCGCGTGCGCAGCCTATTGCGCCGCGCGCCCCTGCGTGAGGTTGAACATTACAGTCTTGAGGATCTGGACGTGGATGTGCTGCGCCGCCAGGTCAGCCGCGGGGGTAAGCGTATTGTGCTGACCAACAAGGAGTTTGCGCTGCTTCAGCTGCTGATCAGTCATCCGGGTGAAGTGATGTCGCGCAGCCGTATCGCATCGCAGGTCTGGAACATCAACTTTGAAAGCGACACCAACGTAGTCGACGTCGCCATCAGACGGTTGCGCGCCAAGGTGGATGATCCATTTCAGCACAAACTGGTACATACGGTGCGGGGCATGGGCTACAAGCTGGACGGTTCGCCGTGAGGTTTCTGATGCGTTCCTTGAGTCTGCGGCTGGGCCTGGCGTTTGCTTTGGTAGGCACCTTGTTACTGGGCAGCATAGGTTTATACCTGTATCAATCACTGCAGCGTGAAATTGCCTGGCGTGACGATCAGGCGTTGCTCGGACGCCTTGAGCGGGTGCAACTGCTACTGGAAAACAGTCCTGATCTGACCGCGCCAACCGATAGGCCGGAGCTTTACGCCAATATGCTCGGCAATACTCAGCATTTTCTCTGGGTACTCGATGTTGATGATCACAGGCTGGTCAGCATAAACCCCACCGACTTGCCAATGCCTGAACTGTCGGCCACAGTCGAACCGGTTTTTCATCAGGATGAAGACCAGACCTATCGCCTTGTTACCCAGCAGATCAGAGTGAACGATAGGGCTCTGACCCTGATCGCCGGGCACCTGTTATCCGAGCGGCAACTGATGCTCGGTGCATACCGTTCAAACCTGATTAGAGTGCTCAGCGCTGGCAGCTTACTGGCGTTTTTGCTGGGATTCTGGATAAGCCAGCGTGGTCTGAGACCGCTCAGGCGCCTTGCGCTCCAGGCGGGGGCGATTGACAGCCAACATCTGCATCTACGTCTGCACACCGACAGCCGTTATAACGAGCTGGATTCCCTGGTAAGCAGTTTCAATCAGGCTCTGGAAAGACTGGAGGAGGGTTTCGAACAACTGTCGCGCTTCTCCGGTGATCTGGCCCACGAGATGCGTACTCCGCTGAATAATCTTATCGGTCAGACCCAGCAGTCGCTTAGCCTGCCGCGTTCATCCGAGCAGTACGAACAATTGCTGGAGTCCAATCTTGAGGAGTTCGAACGCCTGGCGCGGATGATTGACAGTCTGCTGTTTCTGGCCAGGTGCGTGCAGCCCAAGCAGAATCTGCAGCGATACTCGACGGAGCTTGATGCCGCCGTTGCAAGGCTATGTGACTACTTTGAGGGCATGGCCGATGAGCAGCAGTTGATCCTGGTGAATCAGTGCAATGGCACTGTGATGGTGGACCCGGATATGCTGACTCGGGCACTGGCGAACCTGATCGCCAATGCCATCCGCTATGCCGAGGCGGGAACGGCGATCAGCATCGCCAGCCGAGCGGAGGCGACACACACCATCATCAGCGTGCACAACTGTGGCCCCGGGATTGAACCTGAGCACCTGCCAAGATTGTTCGAGCGGTTTTACCGGGCAGATCCTTCGAGAAGCCAACCAGGCGATAGCGGAGGCCTGGGGTTGGCGATCGTGGAGGCGATCATGGGTCAGCATGGTGGATTTGTCCGGGTATCCAATGTTGACGATGGGGTCTGTTTCGAACTGCATTTTCCGGAAACGGCCACCGCCAAAAGCACATGACAATTTTGTAATCAGCGCGTCATGCTGGCGCTGGGAGCACTTTCATATCCTGTACAGGTCAAGCGGCGGCACTCGCCACCGCTATCAACTGAACAAGGATTATCTCCATGAAAATCGTATTCGCTATTCTGCTTTCCATTTCTGCTCTTACCTGCACCCTGGCACAGGCCGAAGACGGCAGCGAGCGCCTGCGCGAGCTGCATCAGATGCATCAGCAAAGCAACTGACAGCCTAGTGGGTCGCCTGTCGCCTTCTCATACTCCAGATGAAGTAGCCTCCACCAATCACGGAGGCGACCAGCCCAGCTGGAATTTCCTGGGGAAACAGCGCCTGGCGGCCCACCCAGTCTGCAAGAACCATCAGTAGAGCACCTATCAGGGCTGCGCCCAGCAGGTGCTCGCGCGCTCTGCCAAAACCGAGCAGGCGGGCCAGGTGTGGGGCCAACAAGCCTACGAAGGCGAGCGGGCCGACTACCAGCGTCGCGCAGGCTGTCAGCAGAGCGACTATCACCAGTAACAACAATCGGGATCGGTTGAGTCCGATACCCAGCGAACCTGCCGTTGCCGGGCCCAGTGGCAGAATGTCCAGCCAACGGGCCAGAGGAAGGGTGGCGAACACCACCACTAGCGCTAGAAGCGCAATCAACAGACCGCTGTGCAGGTCGACGTAATAGGTCGACCCCGATAACCATGCGATCACCTGTTGGCCCCTGGGATCCCCTCCACTCAGTACAATACTTCGCACTGCATCGAACAGGGCCGTGATGGCTACCCCCGTCAGCAGCAGCCGCTCGGGTAGATATCCGCTGCGTCGATTGAGTATCACCAACACAGACAGGGCGCCCAATGCACCCAGCGTTCCAGCTGTGACCAGGGTCAGGTTACCAGGGGAGGGAACGAGGAAGATCGCCGCCATCAGTGCGATTGCACTACCACCGCTGATACCCAGAAGCTCCGGGCTGGCCATCGGATTGCCCGACATACGCTGGATCATGGTGCCGGCTATCGCTAGCAGAACACCGCTGCCTGCCGCGGCCAGAAGTCTGGGTAACCGCCACTCAAGAACACTCCATTGCATTGACCAGGTCCAGCCCTGTGCGGTCTGGCCGACGAAAGCGGCGAGCATCGCTGTGGCAAGCAAGGCTACAAAAAGCACCATGCACAGTCGTCCGGGCTGAGCGTATCGAAGCGCGGGGACTTGGCCCGTGATATCCGGTTTATTGCCTCCCAGTTTGAGCCGGGGTATTAGCCATAACAGCAGAGGCGCGCCCAGGGCTGCTGTCATTGCACCGGTTGGCAACAAGGCTGATCTGCTGCCGGCAAAATACTGGATCAGCTGGTCGGTGGTGGTCAGCAGCAACGCGCCCAGTATCACCGACCAGAACATCCGCTGACCGAGCCGTCTGGCCCCCGCCATGCGAGCAATGTTGGGAGCTGCCAGACCGATAAAGCCAATGATGCCAACCACGCTTACCACGCAGCCGGCGATGAATACGGCGAGTCCCAGACCGGCCGCTCGCAGTTTGATCAGCGAAACTCCCAGGCTACGCGCGTTGCTCTCATCCAGATCCATGACTGCCATGGGTCGCAGCAACAGATACGCCAGCAATGCACTTATGGCGAGCCGGGGCCAGAGATAGGAGACATCGCTCCAGCCGTTCTGGGTCAACGAACCAGCACCCCAGATCAGCACTCCTTTCAGGGTCTCCTGATTGAATAGCAGCAAGGTTATTGCCAGCGCTCCGACAAAAAGATTGACCACCAGACCGGCTAATACAACCACCATTGGGGTGAGGCCCCGACTCCAGGCCAGCATGAACACCAAGCCCATTGTCAGGCCGCCGCCGGCAAGCGCCACCCACTCGCGCCCGACCGCGAACAGTGCAGGAGCAAAAAGGGTAGCGGCAATCAGTGCCAGGTTCGCTCCGCTGGCAACGCCCAGCGTTGTCGGGGCTGCCAGCGGATTGCGCAAAACCTGTTGCATCAGCACCCCGGCAAGTCCGAGTCCGGCACCGGCGAGCAGGGAGATGCTCAGGCGGGGCCACCAGCTGTAATGCAAAACCACCTCAAGGGGGTTGGAGGTAGCAGGCTGAAACAGGGTATGCAGATTAAATACAAGGCCTCGTTCCACAGGAAGCGCCGCCCAGGCCAGACTGATGACCACCGTCGTCAACAGAGCACACAGGAAGAAGGGCGAAGGAGTCAGAAACGCTCTATTCGTCATGCTTGGCAACCAGGGCAGAGGTCAGCGAGTCGGCGAAGCGGATTGCAGAGGGAAGGGCGCCGAAACTCCAGACCGGTGCGAGGGTAATAACCTTACCCTCGCGTACATCGGGTAATGCCTGCCATAAGCCATTCCCGACAAGTCCCTTTTCAACTCCAAGCGGGGAAGGCTCGACGACTATCAATTGCCCCTCAATGCCCAGGAGCTCCTCCAGCCCCACCAGCGAAAATCCCCAGCTATTGGTTTCGCCTGGCCATGCGTTTTTCAGCCCTAGTTGGTCAAGCACTGCATGATAGAGTCCATTGCGACCAAAAACGCGAACGTGCCGTGCATCCATGAATTGAACGATCAAAACCGGCTCTGACTTTAGGGGTAAACGTTCACGAAATTCGGCCATTGCCGCTTCGGATCTGGTGATAAGCGTCTCGCCTGCCTCGGGATTGCGCGCCAGCGCTGCAGTATCCCGGGTGATGTCGATTATCTGCCTCCAGGCGTCGCTACCCGGGGTATACAGGGCCAGGGTTTTTACCTCGGCAATCCGCGACAGACGCGGACCCAGATTGCTGAACATCGGCGAAATCAGAATAAGATCAGGCTGCAGATCTGCAAGCAGCTCGAGATTGGGCTGGGTTCGCAATCCCAGGTCGATCACTGAATCCGGCAGGCTCGGCTCGGCCACCCACTCGCGGTATGCCGCAATCTGGGCAACCGCCTGCGGCGCAATACCGATGCCCATGAGTGTTTCAGCGATAGTCCAGTCCAGGGTGACTATGCGCGGAGGGTTCTTGGCAGGGAGTTGCGCAAGCACGGACGTTGTCATCAGCGCAAGGGACAGACCCATAAGAGCGGTGCTCAGGGTTGCGGACAGGTGCTTGAGGGTCAAGGAGGGGCTCCGTAACGGCACGAACGATTATGGGTGAATCAAATACTGACTGGCGCGTATCACTGAACGATGGCTACCGGGTGCGTGCTGCCGGTGGGTACCATGATTTGCATGGGTAAACCGTAAATGGCCTCCAGGGTGTCACTCTCCATCATCTCGAGAGGGGAGCCCTGTTCCAGTACTCGCCCGCCATGCAGTGCTGTCAGGCGGTCGCAATACCGCGCTGCCATATTGATATCGTGCAGCACGATGATCACGCCCAGTCCGAGGTCGTGACTCAACCTGCGCACAAGCTTCAAAACCTCTACCTGGTGAGCAATATCCAATGCAGCCAACGGCTCGTCCAACAGCAAAAAGCGGCTTTTCTGCGCCAATAGCATGGCTAGCCATACGCGTTGACGCTCTCCTCCGGAAAGGGAGTTGACCATTCTGCTGACCAGTTTGCTGGTGTCGGTCAAGGCAATGGCCCTGGCAATCTCGGTGCGGTCCAACGCATTCTGGCGACCCAGCAGGCCGTGCCAGGGGTAACGTCCGAACTCCACCAACTCCTGGCCGGTGAGGTTATCCGTGGCCGGAAGATGCTGGGGTAAATAGGCTACCTGGCGGGCATATTCCCGGCTTCCCCAATTTGCCACGGGTCGTCCATTGAACAGTACGTCTCCCGCGGTCGCTTGTTGTTGCCTGGCGAGCAGTTTGAGCAGGGTCGATTTGCCCGAACCATTGTGGCCAATGAGACCGTGAACCTTGCCTTCTTCAAAATTCAGATGGGTGGGCTGTAGCAGTGTTTTACCGTTGACTGCGAATGTCGCGCCCTTGAGCTCAAACATGAATGGATCCTCATTATCGTGAGCCGCTGAGGTGCATAAAGTTAAACGTAATGATAAGCTTTATCAATCAGTTTATTAACTTCTCGCTTTCGGAATATGCATGGATCTGCTTCGTCTGGTGTTTCGTTACTATCGTTTGCCTTTTATCGGCGTGATTCTTTTGAGTATCGCCAGTGCTCTGTTGGGCGTCGGGGTGATTGCTTTCATCAATGCCAGGTTGATGACCACAGATGCTCCGCTTTCGGCCCTGCCCGAGTTTCTTGGCTGGCTAACCGCGCTGCTGGTACTGACGCTTGGGGCCCAGTTGTGCCTTACCCGGCTTGGTCACTTTTTCGTTTTCACGCTGCGTGGCCAATTGATCAAGCGGATACTCGATACCGATCTGGAGCGCATCGAAGAGCTGGGGAGCGCCGATCTCCTGGCCAGCCTGTCCAGCGATGTACGCAACATCACCATTGCTTTCGTACGCTTGCCCGAGCTGGTGCAGGGTGTGGTGCTGTCCCTTGCGGCGCTTGTCTACCTCGCCTGGCTGTCGGTACCCCTGCTCGGCGTGATCCTGCTCTGGTTGTGCGGGGTAATGGGCGTTGGCTGGCTGCTGGTTTCCCGGGTCTATGCACATTTCAACCAGCTTCGCGAAGCGGAGGATCGGCTGCAGCGTGACTTCGAATCCATTCTGGAAGGGCGCAAGGAGTTGCGGCTCAATCGTGACCGCGCCAGACGGTTATTCGAGGAGACTTATGAGACTGATGCAGAAGCCTATCGACACCATATCGTCAGGGCGGATACCTATCACCTGAGTGCCAACAATTGGGCGAACATCATGATGCTTGGGGCTATTGGTGTGACTTTCTTCTTGTCCAATGCCTTGGGTTGGGCGTCGGCCGCGGTAGCGACGACTTTTTCTTTAACGTTGCTGTTCCTGCGCACGCCACTGATCCAGGCGGTTGGTGCCTGGCCAACCCTGGTCAGCGCACAGGTTGCCTTTGATAAACTGGATAGGCTTGCCCTGGCTCCACACCGGCCCGGCTTCGCGCTGGAGGACACTCTGAATGGCTGGCAGTGCATCGAATGGCGGGGCGTAAGCTACCAGTACGGTGCCCGTGGCAATGGCGCGGGTTTTACCGTTGGCCCTTTTGATCTCACATTGCGGCGCGGCGAACAGGTCTTTCTTATCGGCGCCAATGGCAGTGGCAAGTCGACCCTGGCCCGCTTGATATCTGGGCTTTATAGCCCCTTGAGCGGACAGATCCTGGTTGACGGTGTGGTGCTTGATGAGCAGCAACTGTCCGGGCTGCAAGCGCGCTTTTCCAGTGTTTTTACTGACTTTCACCTGTTCGACCTATTGATGGGCCCCGGCGGCGGCGATGTTGACCCCGATCTTCTGGAAACCTGGACCTCCCGACTCGGTCTGCGCGGCAAACTGCAGGTTGAAAGTGGTCGCATCAACGACACCCGGTTGTCCCAGGGGCAGCGTAAACGGCTGGCGCTTCTGGTGGCGCTGCTCGAGCAACGCGATATTTTGCTGCTCGATGAGTGGGCAGCAGATCAGGATCCGCAGTTTCGGCGGGAGTTCTATCGGGTGCTGTTGCCGTACATCCGAGAAATGGGCAAGACCGTATTTGCGATCAGCCATGACGACTCCTATTTCCCCCACGCCGACCGTTTGTTGGAGATGCGTCAGGGTCAGCTGGTCGAGCTCACCGGCGAGCAGCGCACGCTGGCTAGCGAGGATGCCGTAGGTAAAGCTCAAGTAATCTGAGCACCCTCCTTCGCCATTGATAATCTAAATG
Organism: uncultured Halopseudomonas sp.; assembly: GCF_963977355.1. Lineage (NCBI taxonomy): Bacteria > Pseudomonadati > Pseudomonadota > Gammaproteobacteria > Pseudomonadales > Pseudomonadaceae > Halopseudomonas > uncultured Halopseudomonas sp. The sequence continues at coordinate 34,717 of NZ_CAXBOV010000001.1, forward strand.
AGATGCAATATCATCCGCATCCGTCGTTCGGACGTGATGCTCCGGACATTCGTCACCCCGAATATTCTGGAGATACCGTGAAATTGCAGCCATCCCACGTTCTGGACGTAAGTCTTCTCACCTCGGCTATCCGCTTCGCCTTTCGTATGACCGCAGCAGGCAGCCTTTGCCTGCTGGCTCCATCTGTTTTTGCCCAAGCCGCTGCCGGGCACGCGCCAGCGGATCTGGGCAGCATGATCGTGGAAGCTGAGGGGCAAAGTGAGCTTCAGTCATCGGACAGTTATCAGGCGGAGCGCGCGAGCACAGCAATGCGCTTCAGCCTGACTCCCCGGGAAACGCCGCAGTCGTTATCGGTTATTACTCGCGCACAGCTGGAAGACTTCAATCTCACCAGCGCACTGGACGCGCTTGAGAGCACGCCTGGCATCAGCGTGGAGCGGGTCGAGACCGACCGCACCTACTTTACGGCCCGGGGCTTTGACATCACCAACTTCCAGTACGACGGCCTGGGCGCCCCCATGATGTACAAGAACCTGCAGGGTGATATAGACACCGCCATCTATGACCGCGTCGAGGTGCTGCGGGGCGCCAATGGATTGCTCTCTGGTACAGGCAACCCGTCCGCAACAGTGAACTTCATCCGCAAAAGACCCACGCGGGAGTATCAGGCATCCGCCTCGGGTACGCTGGGCTCCTGGGACCAACGCCGGCTGGTGGTTGATGTGTCAGGCCCGCTGGGCTCAGCGGACAGGGTGCGAGGCCGACTGGTTGCCGCGGCTGAGAACACGGACTCCTACCTTGATCGTCTGCAGCGCGAAAGCCGAACTGTTTACGGTGTGGTCGAGTTCGACCTGACTGATCGCACGATGCTTACTGCAGGCCACAGCTGGCAGCAAGTCAATACGGATAGTCCTATGTGGGGTGCATTGCCTTTGTATTACACAGATGGCAGCGCTACGGACTATGACGCATCAACTAGCACGTCCGCTGACTGGGCCTACTGGGATAACACCGACAACCGCACCTTCGTGGAGGTTTCTCACCTGTTTGCCAATGGGTGGGAAGGCAAGGCGGCACTGAATTACCTCGACGTATCCTCTGATTCGGCGTTGTTCTACCAGTACGGTACGCCTGATCGGCAGACAGGACTGGGCCTGTTCGCCTACCCCAGTCTGTATGAGTTTGATGTCGAACAATTGATAGCCGATCTGCACGTAAAGGGCCCCTTCGCAATGGCTGGCCGCGAACACGAGTTGGTGGCCGGCTTGCAATGGTCGCGTTCCACGCTGGAAGATCGCTCGGACTATGGAGTGGGCATCGGCACGCCATTACCGCCGCTTGATCAGTGGAACGGCCAATATCCGTTACCAGCCTTCACTGCCAGCCAGGACGGTAGTGACTGGACTGATCGGCAGACCGGTGTCTACAGTGCCGCACGTTTGTCATTGACCGACAGGCTGACAGGTATTCTTGGTGGGCGCCTCAGCCGCTTTGAAGGTGACGGTGTAACTTACGGAACGTCAAAGGATACCTCCCACAGCGATGTGTTCACGCCATATGCCGGCCTCATCTTCGATCTGAATGATCAGATGTCGCTGTATGCCAGCTATGCGGAGATTTTTCAGCCGCAAACCGAGGTGGATGCCAGTCGTGACCGGCTGGAACCCATTGAGGGTGTGCAGTATGAGCTAGGGATAAAGGCCGAACTTTTCACCGGCCGTGCCGATGCCAGCCTGGCGGTGTTTCGCATCGAACAGGACAACGTAGCCCAACCCAGCGGCACCATCCCCGGCACCATCGATACGGCCTACGTTGGCGCCAAAGGCCTTGTCAGCGAAGGCGTCGAGGCGACCCTCGCCGGTGAGTTGCTGCCGAATCTTCAGGCCAGTTTGGGCTACACCTACGTCGACATCGAAAATCCGGATGGGCAACGGGCCCGCACCTTTATCCCGCGCCACATGGTCCGCGCCATGAGCACTTACCGGTTGCCGTTCCATGACGCCATGAAGGTAGGTGCACGCCTTAGCTGGCAGGAGGCAATCTACCGGGACCAGGGAGCAGGTGTGACGACACGCCAGGACGACTATGCCCTGCTGGACCTGATGGCCAGCTATGACATCAGCCAGAATCTGAGCGCGTCCCTTAACCTTAACAACGTGACGGATGAGAAGTACCTGACCAGCCTCTACTGGGCCCAGGGTTACTACGGCGCACCCCGGCACGCGATGCTCACCCTGGGTTGGAAGTACTGAAACTCAATCATTGTAGGTCGCAGTCAGAAAGGGTCATACGCAATGCGTATGGCCCTTTCTGCTTTAGGTTGCGCGGTTGGGTCTGCTTAGCACTGTGGCTCTGTTCTTTTTCGTTTTGGGCAGGTCAGGGGACAGTTTTCACAGTAGTCGAGCGTCTGCAGCAGATAACGCAGGCAACACAGCTGGCGAATTCGTTGGGTGCCATCAGACGTTGATTGGTAGCGGATGGGTCGATATAGGGGGTTACGTTTGCCATTGGCAAAGGCGCGGGTCTCAAGTAGCTCAAGTGCGGGTGCGTTGGTGTTTGCGTCAGCCAGGGGGTGATTTTGCAAAGCCTTTGCGAAGTGCTCGAAGTAGTTTCCTGCATTGCTCCAGAAAACCCGTGGCGCAGCGCCGGACCATTCACTCAGCGCTGCGACAAGCGGTTCGATGTGGCGCTCAATCAGTCGCTCGAAGCGCGCGTAGGCGCTATTTGTATTCAATACGACGCCATCGTTCAACACATACAATCCGACCGTATGGCCCTCGGGAGACAGCTCGATGCGCGTTTCATGCAGTGCCAGCGGCAAGTCGCGATTAAGCAAAAGGGTGGCCGCCAATCCATGCGCAATGACGTTGCTGAAATGCCACTTGGACCATAGAGACGCAATCGCCCGACGATCTCCATCAGGGTAGCTGGCACCGAATCTGTCCATGATTCGGGTTAGCGTGTGCTGATCAAGAAGATCCTCTGCCAATAATGCCTGGCTGTGTGCGGGGACTGACAGTTTGATCGGGATGATTCCTTCCAGCGGACCGGCATAGACACGGCTGAACATACTGATGTTGGCTCCGGAGGCATGGGCGAGCCGCCAATCTAATACAATCGAGAATCATTAACAAATAAGAATTGCTTTATGGCGGTGAAAAGCAATATCACTTCCATCAATGCGCTGGCGAGCGTGAAGCAGTGCATGCATACTTGCTCAATGACTCTTGCTGCCCAACGCCTGCAAGTGCTTTGCGCCGGTATCTTCAGCCTTATGCTGACGCTGGGCGTAGCGCGCTTTGCCTACACTCCCATGTTGCCCCAAATGCAGGCTCAGGCCGGACTTGGTGTGGCGGATGCCGGTTGGCTTGCAGCCATCAACTATGTCGGATACCTGAGTGGTGCCTTGCTGGCCTCCTTTATCAGTGATCTGCGTTACAAGGACCGACTGTACCGGATCGGCATTGTGCTTGCGGTGCTCAGCACAGTGATGATGGCCATCAGCACCAATCTCTGGATCTGGGGTATATCCCGCTATGTTGCCGGCCTCTCCAGTGCTGCTGGCATGTTGTTGGGTAGCGCCCTGATTCTCAACTGGCTTATGCGTCACGGTCAGCGCAGTGAGCTGGGTATCCAGTTTTCCGGTATCGGAATTGGCATTGCGCTCGGTGCTGCGTTGATCGCACTGCTCAATCAGTGGTTGGACTGGCGTGGGGAGTGGTTGGCGTTTAGCGCGCTGGCCGCGCTGCTCGCCATACCCGCGCTTCGGTGGCTGCCTCCCCCTGATACCAGCGGCAAGACCACCAGTGGCGCCGCCATGTCAGACAGCCCGCCGAGCCGTCTTTACCTTCAGGTTTTCATGGCCGCGTATTTCTGCGCGGGTATTGGCTATGTGGTCAGCGCCACCTTTATTGTAGCCATCGTCGAGCAACTGCCGGGCCTAAGTGGCCGGGGTAATCTGGCCTTTCTATTACTGGGCATCGGCGCTGCCCCGGCTTGTATCATCTGGGATCTGGTTGCTCGCCGCTTTGGTGATCTGAACGCGCTGATCGCTGCCGCGTTGCTGCAGGTGCTGGGCATATTGTTGCCGGTATTGCATCACAGCCTCTGGACCGCGCTGATGGGCGCCTGGTTGTTCGGTGCTACCTTCATCGGCATGGTCAGCCTGGTACTGACGATGGCCGGCCGGTATTACCCCACTCGACCTGCCCGCATGATGGGGCGTATGACGTTGGCTTATGGCCTGGCCCAGATTATCGGCCCGGCGCTCACCGGGGTGCTGGCCACGCGTTTTGGTGGTTATGCGGTCGGGCTTTGGTGCGCTGCAGCCGTGATGTTCCTGGGTGGTGGACTGTTGTACGGCTTGAAGTTCATCGAGCGACGCGATCGCCAGGAGAGTATGCGATCGGAGACGAGCGCTTGTTAAAGTCCTGGAGGCAAGAATGAATAAGGTACTGAGCGTTATAGTCGGGCTGCTTGGCGTACTCTTTTTGGTTATCGGCCTGCGCTGGCTGATAGACCCCACTGCAGCAGCCACCAACCTGGGTATGCCTTTGCTTGACGGTTTGGGACGTAGCACTCAGATCGGTGACATGACCGCGTTCTTTCTGACCCTGGGAACATCTATTCTGATCGCTCTGGCTACGTCTCGGCGCACATGGTATTACCCGGCCTGCATGCTGCTGGGCATTGCTGCTATCGGTCGAATGCTCGCCTGGGCTGCCCACGACGCGGCGTTTGCCTTTGACATGATAGCGGTGGAATTGATCGTCGCCGGTTTTCTGCTCTTTGCCTCACGCAAGCTAGCAGTCCGGAGCTAGTCATTTGCTCGCGTCAGACGTGTCGAATCAAATGACATGCGATTTCTCGCTCTTGTGACGGTGCCTGCTGCGCCAGTCGCAGCCTGTCAGTGCGGAGTACTGAAATACCCTCTTTGTCCAGGCTTGACCAGACATAAGCCGCCGGGCCCACCATCCACGATATCAATGTCGTAGGTGATGCTAGTAATCCGGCCATAGGTATGGCGCTGAGTATTGCTTTATCAGTGTGAAGTACGCCACAGCTGCGTGCCAAGGTCCCAGCCAATTCCCTCCAACAATGCCATGATAAGTATCTGGTCTGTTCCGGCCGGGTTTCATAAAAGGATGTTGCACGGATTATCAGGGCCTGTGTTGGCCTGACAGGACAAGGAGAGCAAGTCATGGGAGATGACTGGAACGATCTAACGGACAGATCAAACAAGGATGGCAAATACAACAGGACCATACACCGGTTGGTTATTCCCGGGCTGCTTGCCGGCAGCTTCGGTCTTTACCTGTTTGATGGGCCGGGAGGATTGGGGCCACGCGGGGTCAGCGCCGAAGAGCAGAGCTTGGTAGCGCAGCCGCTGGCCGACCAGGAATCCGGCCCGTCCCAACCGACGGCGGAGATGATTTTCTGGGAGCAGGTTGAACGAGATCGTGAGCGCGCGAATACGACAAGCCCGCAGCAGCAGGAGCTCAAGGAGGCGGATCGACAAACCCGGTTCAACGACCTGAATTATACACCCCCCAAGCAGGTCAATATTATCCAGTCGGTGCCCGTCAGGTCTCCTGGCAGGTCGGCTGATGGAGGTCGGCAGACGTTAGCGGGTTCCAAGTCCGTTACTGTTCGCTGGGTAGACGCCAGGGGTAATCAGTCCAGTTGGAGAACCCGCTTCGAGTACCGCGATGGCCGTATCGATAACAGCAGCTTTTGTCTGAACATTGGCAAGGGTTCGATACCCTATCGTGAATGCCGCAAGGGAGCGCGCCAATGGCTCAAGGTGCAATGTCGCACTGACCGCAGTATCTCTGATGAGTGGCGGAAAATGTATTGCTGGGCCTATGGTAGCTATCGAACCTGAGAGCTGAGACATGCTTGAAAGCGGGGTCTGGCTCCCTGACTGACTGAACGGGCCGCGGCGCAAAAACCGCTTTTGCTGGCGTGAAGCTTAGGGCTATTATTCAGTGATCCGAGGCTGCAGGTCCTGGATGTTGCGTAGATCATGGAAGTACTTCGTCATCCTGGGGCTTGTCGGCCTGGCAGGTACTCCGCGGCAGTCGGTTAACCCAGCCACGTTTTACCAGGGAGCGGTATGAAGTCATTTCTTGCGGTCGGTCTGACCTGTTTTCTCGCCCTTTTTGCCTCTGGCTTGTACGCGAATACCCCCAGCACTGAAATCAGCACGCCTTCTTCGACGGCCCAGCGGTTATATGCTGAGGCGCGTCAGGATCTGCTGCAGATTCGCGTGCTGATCAATAACGGGCGCAGCCAGTCTTCGGTGGGGTCGGGCTTTCTGTTGGGGGAAACCGATCTTGTGGTCACCAACTATCATGTGGTGTCACAGATAGCCCTTGAACCTGAGTTTTATACGGGTGAGTACCTGGATACTCAGGGCCGGCGCGGAACCGTGCAGCTCTTGGCTGTGGATGTGCTGCGCGATCTTGCCATTGTGCGCATCGACCGAAAGGGCAACGGTTTCTTTCAGTTGTCAGATCGCGGCGTGACGCTGGCTCAGGGCGAATATTTGTATGCCCTGGGTAACCCGCTTGACCTGGGGTTTGCCATATCTGAAGGCACCTATAACGGCGTTATTCAGCGGGATTTCTCCGATTTGCTGTTGTTCAGCGGTGCACTCAATCCAGGTATGAGTGGCGGTCCCAGTATCACCGAGTCCGGCCGCGTTGCCGGTGTTAATGTGGCTCATCGAAGAGATGGTGAGCTGGTCAGCTTTCTAGTGCCGGCTCATTACCTGCATGCCCTGTTGAGCACCATTGGCGAGCAGCCACCCGAAGATTTCAATCCGTTGATCGCGGCTCAGTTGCTGGAACATCAGGGCGTCATGCTCGACCGCTTGTTGGAAACGCCTTTGACCCAAAAGCCACTTGGAAACTACCGAGTCCCGGTCCGTGAATCGGAGCAGTTGCGTTGTTGGGGTAGCGCCGAAACCCAGTCGCGTGCCGGCTATACCAGTGATCTTATCCAGTGTGCGATGGAGTCCGGTATTTTTGTTTCCGGGGAGTTGCGCACGGGGCACGTAAGTCTTAGCCATTCTCTGCTTCAGCGTAAGGGACTCGACCGCTGGCGCTTTGCCCGGGTTGCCAGGCAACACTTTTCCGGCCAGATATTCATGTCGTCCTTCAACGAGCAACTCAGTGGACCGGTTTGTACAGAAGATTTCATTGTCAGTAATGGATTGGCCCTACGTGCGGTGCTCTGCTTCAGCGCGTACAACAAGCTCGACGGACTCTATCTCATGGATCTATACAGTGTGACCACCGATGACCCGGATAATGCCTTGTTGAGCCAGATCAGTATGCGAGGAATATCCTGGGAAAACGGGTTACGGCTGGCCGAAACCTTTCTGAGTGGCATGCAGTCTGGTTCCGGTGCCGAGCAACTAGACGCACTGGGGGAGGTTCAGCCATGAAGTCGCCGATCTTTATTGAAGTGCTGTCACGCGACGGAATAGTGCTGAATCGCCAGCGTTTTCAGCAGCTACCGGTGCGCGTCGGTCGCGCCTATGCCAACGATCTGATCCTGGATGATCCCCATGTTGCTCCATTTCATGCGATTCTCGAAGAGCAAGACGGACGCTGGGTGCTGCGTAGCGAGGAAACCCGTAACGGCATTATCGTCAACAAACGCACCCAGGAACATGTGGATATGCACGGGCATACCGAGGTGCGTCTGGGACATACCCGCCTGCGCGTGCGAGGTGTTGACCACCCGGTTGCAGAGGAGCTGCCTGACACTGTCAGGCACGGGTGGGAAGGTACCGTGCCTGCTGTGTCGGGGCTTGTCATCGCCGCACTCGTCGTTCTAGCCAATGAGTGGCTGGATGGTGATAGCGCCAGTGAGCTTTTTACTCTGCTTCTTGGGGCGTTCTTCGGATTGGTTCTGGTAGTTATATGGGCAGCCTTCTGGTCGTTGCTCAACCGATTGCTCACCGGCTGTGCCCGTTTTGGTCGTCATCTATTCATTGCCGGCATCGCCTTACTGGTTTTCAGCGTTTGGTATCAGGCGCCCGGACTTCTAGCCTATCGGCTGTCCTGGCCGGCACTGGATCGTTACAGCAGCTTGTTCCTTCTGGTTCCGTGGGCGCTGGCGATCTATTTTCATCTGGTCACGATCAATGAGCGTTTATCGCAGCGAATGGCAGCTATCAGCGCAGGATTTTACGTGGTTGCTTCCGGCATGTTGATGGTCATCAATTACGAGGATGCCGGTACATTAGCCAACAAAGCCTACATGGAAGCGCCCTATCCGCCGGGCTTGCGACACAGTCAGCTGAGTACGGTCGAAGCCTTTATCGAGCGCGCCAATGCGAGTGAAGAGCGCTTGCAGTCCTTGCGCGAAAACGCTGATTCTGAGGACTTTCCAGACGGGATCTAGTTCTGTGGCGCCACGTCTGAATAACGCTGCTCCAGTGAATCGATACCGCTGCGATACCGGGCAAAAGCCGGTTCCATCTGGCGGTAAAACACTTCTTTGGCTTCATCAAACTGATCTCGTTCAACAGCCTCAAAGACAGGGATCAGACCCTTTTCCACAAATGTCCGATGGTCTGCGGTGACCCTGTTTATCAAATTCTGATCTTGTACTGTCAGGTTGGACGCCAGAAAGGCCTGTGTGATCTGATCAAGCTCCTCCAGATTTTGCTCAACCTGAGGGCGCAGGGAAGAAAGCGGTTGCGATATTAAATCGTATTCAGAGTTTCGCGGATCATATTGCACTGCAATCAAGGCAAGCTTTCGGTTCTGGCTGGCGAGGTCAAACATCCTGGCAATTTGCACCCGAGGTTCTGGACGCTCCTCCATCGCCGTTTCCGGTGAGTTGGCAGTTGCGCTCCTACCGTTCATTACGGTCAGACTGATGCCTGCTATGCAGACAACCAGAATCAGCATGGACAGCAGAATGCGCTGTTTGATGGAGAAGTTGCCGATCAGAGTCATTTCAGATACCCGAGATAGTGGTTTTAGTGCGCCGGGGAATATCCGTGGGCGCTTTATGCTGTGAAATTCTAAAATGCTGGTCTATAAAGAACAATGTTAGCGGGTTACGTATATGGGTTATTGACGGGTGTCAGGAATCATGGCTCGAATTTCCAGCTCGAAATTTTTCCATTGATACGCCCCCTTCGTCTTGCTCAGTTTCGATGGGGTTTATCGTTTTTCTAAAGTAGCTTTTGTTCCAGCCGATAATTCTTATCTATGACGAGCTAGCACCGAGCCACTTCCGGCGTGGCCTGCCTGCCGCAAGGATCCTCTTATGTTCAGCAAATCAATACGTGCACAGACGGTGGCTTTAGTAGCCGGCAGCCTGTTATTGCTTACCCTTATCGCTCTCTCCAGCCAACGATTTCTTGCGTCCAACGTCAGTTCCTACGAAGCGCTTGTTAACGGACCCGTGCAGGCCATGGTTCTTATTGAGCAGGCCAACGGCGAATTCAAGACGCAGGTGCAGGAGTGGAAGAACGTCCTGTTGCGTGGCAGTGATCCTGCCGCGCGCGAGAAATACTGGACTGCTTTTCAGGAGCAGGAAGGGCAGGTACAGACGATGCTCGCCAGCTTGGCCGAGGTGCCTTCCTTGCCAGATGACACTCGGCAAGGCGTTAAAGCCCTTCGCGAGGAGCATTTGGCCCTTGGACAAGCCTATAGACGGGGTTACGCGGCTTTCGTGGCCGCAGGAAACGACTCCGCAGCCGGTGATCTTGCAGTGAAAGGTGTCGACCGGCCCGCTTCAGAGCAGATGAATACCCTGGTAACCCAACTGCATAAAGCTGCTGACCAGCAATCGGCTGATATTGCCGCCAGCGCGAGCCGGGCAACTTTGCTCGGCATGCTGCTCCTGGTCTTTGCCGGCATTGCTCTCACCTTACTCAGTGTCTGGCGTATAGATCGCAGCTTGGTAGCCCCTATCCGCACATTGATCGATCAGGTAACTGGATTGAGTCAGGGCCGTATTGGTAAAAGAGCCACGTTGCAGCGCAAGGACGAGCTGGGGCAGTTGGCGCAGGCAGCCAATACCCTGAATGACTTCCTCGCAGAGACCTTTGCCCAGCTGCAGTCCAGTACCCGTGAACTCGATCAGGCCAGTGGCGAGCTAAATAGTGTAGCCACCACCATCGCTGGCGGTACCCGCGAGCAGTTCACGCGCACTGACCAGGTTGCCACTGCTATGGAGGAAATGTCGGCCACTGCGCAGCAGGTTGCCTCTTCGGCGGGTACCGCCGCCACTTCAGCGGATGCCGCAGATGCTTCTGCGCAGAAGGGTGAAACGGTCATGCGCTCGACGGTCAAGACGATTACCGAGATGCGTGGTGAAATTACGCATACCGCAGATATTATCAAGAAGCTGGCCAGCGACAGCGATCGTATCGGCAAGGTTCTGGATGTAATACGAGGAGTTGCCGAGCAAACCAATTTGCTGGCGCTCAACGCAGCCATTGAAGCCGCACGCGCCGGTGAAGCAGGTCGTGGTTTTGCTGTAGTAGCCGATGAAGTGCGCACGCTTGCCCAGCGTACATCTGCATCCACCTCTGAGATAAACGAGATTATCGAGGCGGTGCAGCGCGGTGCTTCGGAGGCTGCCAAGGCGATTGAGCAAGGGCAGGAGCGCAGTGGCCAAGGTGTGCAGCTGGTAACTGAGGCAGGCGAAATGCTGCATGAAGTCACGCGTGCAATTGAGGCGATTCGGGATATGAATCGCCAGATCGCTACCGCCGCCGAAGAACAGAACGCGGTGGTTGACGATATATCCCGCAATCTGACGGAGATTACGGCCATTGGTACGACCAACCAGGAGAACGTCGAGCGCACAGCCAAGGCCAGCGAACGCTTGCACACCTTGTCAAATGGACTGAGTGATATTACCAAGCGTATCAGTCAATAGAGTCGCAGCCCGGTGCAGGACTTTAGTGTTCGCTGGTGCTTCTATCAGCGTCGTACCCAGAGTTCTACCCGGCCGTTCCGCTGCTCACCTGCGTCCCCGCCCGCAGAGCCCACGGGCATATAGTGTCCATAGCCTGTATGGCCGGCCACAGGGATGTCCAGGTCCCTCAGTGACTTGCTGACCGAGAGAGCCCGTAACTCTGAGATCATTTGAGCGCGTAGCTCATCAGTTTGCTGGTCGGCAAAGCCGATCAGCATCAGGTCTTTTCCGGTTTTGCCGCTTTGCTGAAGATAATGCTGAATCCGCAGCAGGTCGCGTTTGGCTTTGTTGTCCAGTTGGGTGCGGCCCTCGGCGAAGCGGATGTTCACAGACAGGCGGTTATAGCGCTCGGTCAGACGCTTGAAGCTCTCTGGCACGCCAGCGTCATATGCGGGTTCGACGGCGAAAGGGTTCTGGGAAAAGAATCCTGACTGGGCCACGATATCTTGCCCTGGTTGGCTCTGGACGTACTCGATAAAAGCCTGCACCAGTGGACCCCCGGTCACTCCGGGGGTGTAAAGATAAAGCCTACGTGAAAGCGGGTAGTCTTCAGTTGCTACTGACAATTTGCTGGGCTTGAGAGCTGGGGCATTGCCGTCGGCTATTGCCAGTAACTTGCTGCTACGCACAGAGGAGAATCCGGCGAAGCCGATGGCTGCAGGATCGCTACTGACATCATCCGATAGCTTGTCGTTGGATTCATAGCGCCTGGCGCTGCTCGTCAGCGTATATCGACCCGCGAGGACCAGTTCCTTGAAGGTATCCCAGGTTCCTGAACGTTCATCACGGGCATAGATGGCAATGGGTTGATCGGAACCACCCACTAGTGACCAGTTGGTGATCTCACCAGCAAAGATCCTGGCCAGAGTTTCTATACTCAGCTGCTCTAGCGGATTGGATGGATGAACCAGAATCGCCAGCCCGTCTATGGCAATTACGTGCTCGCTCTGCTCATCGGTCATATCTGCCCGGCTGCTCATCGCGGCGACTTCGCCGGGTTTGATACGGCGTGAAGCAGCCCAGATATCCGCTTGGTTGGCGGCCATGGAGGTGAACCCTGTACTGGTGCCGTGGGCCGCTACCAGAACACTCAAGGGCTCCCCGTCCCGCGTGCCGCTGAGCACAACTTCGTTTTGATCGCCGGTTTCCGTTGCAGTAATCGTCTCTGTCGAGCGTTGCTGGAGAAAGCCGGTCATAAGCATGGGCGCCAGGGTAGCGCCGATAGTGTTTGACCCATGAATTTCCAGGTCGTGGGCAGTTGCCAGGGAAGGAGCAACTGCCAAGATGAGGCATATTTGACTGAATAATCGGCGGTAGGCTGTGTACATCGATGGTCTCGTGGAGTCGGACGGGCAGGTATCGGTCAGCCAGAGTGAGACTCAGAGATTTCATCCAGGTTACAGCGGTCAAAACGGCCGGATGCAGCAGCCGTTCAGAGCTATTTGGAACTCGATTCAGCCCTGATTGGTCGGCCCGGGAGCGCTGCAGGCCGGGCTTCCAACGGCATATTCCAGGCTGGGGTCTACCATCGCGTCAAACTGTTCAAGCGCCGTCGAGCCGATCAGAAAAGGGTAAGAAAACGAGGTGCGATCGGTCAGGTTGACTTCGATGTTCTCCTCCTTGTCCCCCATGCATACGGCCATTTCAATCACGGGTCGGGCTGTATAGTCCTTTGTTTCACCCTCGGGAATATCCGCGGCTCGTCGCTTGATCTTGCTGATACGCACTACCGGTTGCTCCAGCTCTTTACCCTCCTGCGCACCTTCAACAGCAAGCTGGAATCGGACCCAGTCTTCACCATCGCGCTTGAAAAGCTGGATGTTCTGCGCGCTGAGTGATGCGGTCACCGCGCCGGTATCCAGCTTGGCTGGAACCTCCAGGTCGAGCTCGGGGAACAGGGTTTTTTCGCTGAGCCCGTACACATTCGGCTGATTGGCCAGCGCGGCGACCGAAGTAATCAGACACGCAGAACATACCGCCAGTACTTTCAGTTTCATACAAAACCCCTTTAAAAACAGTCTGCTATTTGTGACCCGTTTTTTATAGGCTTGGTTCCCAACAGCTAGAAAGGTGCAATCCGACCATCATCAGGGCGGTATTTTTTATCTGCCTGAAAAAGCCCTTTGTATTGGACTACTGAAAGTCCGGCCATAAAAGATGGATTAGGTTTGAAGCCCGTAGAAAGATCAGGATGTCGCTTGGATCCTGTTACCTATCTGGCCAAACAAAAGCATTTCAGGTAGGCCGGATGAATATGAATCGCTGCTTGACCCTCAGTCCGTTATATCGAGTGCGGCTTCAAAGCCATCCTGCCGACCTGTTGCTGGGGATCGCAAATGCAGTGTCATTCCTGCTCCCTTGGCAATGGCGTCTGCTATGGCCAGGCCCAGACCGGAGCCGGTGGTATCCGTTTTCAGGCGTGCGAACCGGTTTCGCAGTAGGCCGAGCTGCGCTGGAGGGACGACTTCACCGCTGTTGCACACGCTTAGCGTTCCATCGTCGCGCATGCTGAATTCTACCGATCGGATGAACACGCCTACGTTCGGGACAAATTGATGGAGGATCAGGTGGCCGTGCGTCAGATGATAGAGAAGGGTGCACAGATACTGGTTTGTGGTGGCCGAGACATGGCCGCGGGGGTCAGGCAGGTCATTGAGGTTATGCTCAAGCCGCTACGCATCGATGTCGAGACCCTCAGAAGTCGCGGTCAGTATCTGGAAGATGTCTATTGAGCTAAATAATGTCGACAGCATTGGGCGGTTTGGCTAAGCTTTCCGCAGGCAAAGGAATGTGTCAGCAGCCCCTTTCCAGGCGTTATGAATCGCTGCTCAGCGATGAGTCTTGTATGCGCTGCTAATGACAGGAGGTCACCGTTGACCCGTATTACATGGAAGTATTTTGCCTTGCTTGCGATGCTGGCCGTTTCAGGATGCGCGACAAAAAACGCTGATCAGGATCTCGATCCCAGCAAGTTGAGCGAAACAGGTTTGGTGTTCGCGAGTCTCAGTACCGGGCCTGAGGGCGGAAACCGGCCCATTGCAACCTTCGGATTCAATCGCGGTGGTTTTGTTAATTCCCGTGAAGAACAGATTTCCGGTCCACAGCTAAAGCCCAGCGAGTTCGAGGATGACTTCGGTCGACTGATCGCATTGGAGTTGCCTGCCGGCCCCAACAGTTTGACCTACTGGTCACTTACCTATGGCGTCACGCAATATTCACCTGCCAAGTCTGTTCCTGAAATCACCTTCACCGTCGAACCTGGCAAGGTTTTGTATCTGGGCAATCTGCACGTGAATGTCGAGATGGTAGAGGACGAACTCAATCAGCAGGTAATCAGCCGCTTGCTCCCGGAGATCCGAGATCGACGTGAGCGTGATGTTGCCCTGTTCAAAAGTCGCTACCCGCTTGTTGTGGATGCCGACATACTCTTGACCCAGCCCTTTCTCGGAGAGTGGTCACAGGGCATTCCGTTACTTTCCCAATAGATATATTCCTTCAGACCGACTTTCAACAGCCCGAGACAGACGGCACGCCGTCAGCCCTGATGTGTCTCGGCTATTTGCTGGCAGTAATGCAGCAGATTGTCGGGTAGGTCCTCGGGGCATACGCCGCATTGCCTGTTGCCGGGCACGGCGTGATCAATGAACTTGGGGTAGGGCAGGTTGAGGTTATCCATAATGGATTTGAACTCATCCAGTGTCTTGTCGATACCGATCCGCGGGTTGCGTTTCTTCTCCTGGGCTATGGTGGTCACCCTCCGGTCGTTGTAGTCGTGTGCCGGATAGACCAGACAGTCATCGGGAAGTACAAAGAGTTTTTCCCTGACGCTTTTGTACAGCGTCTCGGCATCGCCGTTCTGGAAGTCTGTGCGCCCGCAGCCGTCAATCAGCAGTGCGTCACCGGTAAATAGTCTGTCGCCAAGCAGGTAGGCGAAATGCCCATCGGTATGGCCCGGCGTGTGCAGCGGAGCGATGTTCAGACTGCCTACCTTGAAGGGGCGACCCTCTTCGATGCCGATGTCGGCGCAGGGCAGGTGGTCGAATGCTGGCGCAGCAATCTTACTGCCGACACGCTTCTTGAGTTCCATGGCGGCGGTTATGTGATCAGCATGAATGTGGGTGTCCAGGCTGTAGGCCAGTTTCAGGCCTAGGTTGCTTATCTCCTTGAGATCCCGATCCAGGGTTGCGATCACCGGATCGATCAACACGGCTTCGCCGGTGTTTTCGCAGCCCAGCAGGTAGGTGTAGGTGCTGGAAACGGGCTCGAATAACTGTCGGAATATCATTTGCTTGCTCCTGGGGAATCGTGATCCTAGCCTGGAGTGTAGCTGTTGGTTCCATATCAGAATGCCGGGACTTATCTCAAAAGCAGCCAAGCGGTTCAATTGAACCCGTTAATCGGGAGGAGCCAACGTCCTTGACCGCAGGGCTAAGCGTGCAGATTTCAACCAGCGGTCAACGCCTTCTTGACGTTTTGCGTGGCTGTAACTGATCCAGAGCAGTCGAATTATGTCTTGCCCAGTCGTAGATCATCTCGATCGGTTGGACCATGAGTTTGCCGAGTGGCGATAGGGTATAGGTCACGGCGGGCGGAACGCTCTCCTGGACGTGCCGCTCGACTAGTCCGCTGGTTTCCAGCTCGCGGAGTGTCTGGATCAGCATCTTTTTCGAGATGCCGGGCAAGGATCGGTGCAGTGATCCAGTGCGGGCTGCCCCATTATGGCGTGCATGGAGCGTATGAATAATCATGCTGGTCCACTTCGTGGAGAAGAGCTCGAGTACGCGTCGCGGTGCACAATCTTCCAGCCATTGTTCTTCGTCTGATCCGGTCTGCATAGGGGGGTAGTTACCTTTTGGTGCCGACTAGGATCGGCGTTCGAGAGCGTTTAAGGTGGCCGCCTATACCGTTTTGGAGGTTTGCGCATGAAAAATCAAGCGTTGGTTGTCGGCGCCAGTGGCATTATTGGTAGCGCAATGTCGCATCTGCTGGCAAAGGAAAACTGGGCAGTCGCGGGCCTTTCTCGCCGTCCTGCCGTAATGGCGGGTGTTACTCCGGTCAGCGCCGATTTGCTGGACAAGGACGGCCTGGCAACGGCGTTGCAGGGAATTGAGCCGACCCATGTGTACTTGACGACCTGGGCTCGTCAGGCGAGTGAAGCCGAGAATATCAGGGTCAACGCCGAAATGGTTCGCAATCTGCTGGATGCCCTTCGCCCGAAAGGTTCTGTTCGCCATGTTGCCCTGTCTACCGGTCTCAAGCATTACCTGGGACCGTTTGAGGCCTACGGTAAGGGCACCCTGCCGCAAACGCCTTTTCGTGAAGAGCAGGGCCGGCTGGATGTCGCCAACTTCTATTACGCCCAGGAGGATGAACTCTTCTCCGCCGCTGAACGTGATGGCTTCACCTGGAGCGTCCATCGACCGCATACCGTTACCGGGGTCGCTGTGGGTAACGCGATGAACATGGCGACCACTCTGGCGGTCTACGCGGCTATCTGCCGCTTCACGGGACGCCCCTTTCGCTTTCCTGGGTCCGAAGTTCAATGGCAAAGCCTGACGGACATGACCGACGCCGCGCAACTCTCACGGCATATGCTTTGGGCCTCCACCACGCTTGAGGCGTCAAATGAAGCATTCAATGTGGTGAACGGGGACGTGTTTCGCTGGCAGTGGATGTGGATGCGTATCGCGGACTGGTTCGGCATCGAGGCCGCACCCTTCGACGGTACGCTAATGCCCCTTGAACAGCAGATGGCAGACGACGCGCAGATCTGGGAAAAGATGGTTGGGCAATATGATCTTGCCGAGCCGGATATCAATAAGCTGATCTCGCCCTGGCATACCGATGCGGACCTGGGACGCCCGATTGAGGTCGTGACCGACATGTCGAAAAGCCGAAAGTTGGGTTTTCGCGAATATCAGCCGAGCGATGAGGCGTTCTTCAACGTTTTTGAGCGCTTGCGTGCGGGCAAGCTGATTCCCTGAGGGGCAGAGTGCTGGTCTGGCCGGCTTTGTTGATTCCCCTGAATCACCGGTACGGTTATATGCCTGGCATACCGGGCTTATAACCGTACCCTCGTCATACTGGCAGTCCACGGAAGTCCTTCTACAAGACGCGCTTCATACCCTGCTGCTTAGCTGGCGGTCCAGTGAAAATCTACCGCCGCCGCTAATGACTAGTGCAATTGAGATTGCCAGTAGAGCAAGACCGAACTCATAGCCGTTATTGCTCATGAACAATCCGTTTGCGAAGTGAACAGTGAATATCGCAACGAGCATGGTAACCGCCAGCACGAATGCTGCTGGCCGGGTCAGTAGGCCAATCAGCAGCGCGATACCACCAAAGAACTCTGCGCTGCCAGCCGCAAGGGCCATCAAATATCCTGGCTCAAGCCCGATAGATGCCATCCATTGCCCGGTCCCTTCCAGGCCATAGCCACCAAAACTACCAAAAAGTTTTTGCGCCCCGTGGGCCGCGAAAATGACGCCGGCTGGAATACGGATAACCAAGCTTGCAAGTCCGTTGTCGGTTGAAAGTACAGTATTCAAAAATGCATTTTTCATGGTGATTCCTCCAAGTTAAGTCAATAATCCTGTTTGATGTAGATACTATATTTCAGGAATTAATCTAAAAATAGCGGAACAAATTGACCCAAATGATCAGGAAAACTGAACTATGATCTCGCCCATTACCTTCGATGCATTGCGGACACTGGACGCCATAGAGCGCCGCCATAGTTTCGCTGCGGCTGCTGAAGAGCTGTACCGCGTTCCCTCGGCAGTCTCTTACACCATCAATAAACTGGAGGAAGAGCTTGGCGTCGCGTTATTTGACCGCAGTCGACGGAGGGCAAAACTGACCGCAGTTGGACGCATGATATTGGAGCAGGGTAGACATATTCTCAAAGCCACTGACGAGATGACGGTTCTGGCCAGGCAGGCTGCTGATGGCTGGGAAATGGAGCTGCGGATATGCATTGACAGCGTGCTAACTTGTGATCCGGTTTACGACTTAATTGAAGCATTTCAGAAAATACAGCCGAGGACCGAGATACGACTGATTGAGGAGGTGCTCGGTGGCAGTTGGGATGCGCTGAACGATGGTCGCTGTGATTTGGTAATTGGCGCAGAAGGAATGCCACCCAGCCAGGGATTCGGCCTTCATTCACTGGGAAAAGTGGTCTTTGAATTTGCCGTGGCCGCTGACCATCCTTTGACCGAGTTTGCGATGCCTTTGCTGCCGAAAGCTATCCAGGAGTATCCCACGGTGATAGTGGCTGATAGTTCGCGGCATCTATCGCAGCGCTCTTCCGGATTGCTGGATGGTCGCAGTCGCATTATTGTCCCGACGATCGAACGTAAAATTGAGGCCCAGTGCAAGGGCCTGGGTGTCGGGTTCCTGCCGCGTCACCGGATTGCCCGGGAGTTGGCTGAAGGGAGGCTGAAGATCTTGCCGCTGGACGTGCCTCGCCCTCCGACGGAGATCTCTGTGGCTTGGCCTCGTGGTAATACTGGAAAGGGACTCAATTGGTTCGTCGAGCGCCTCAAGGCGATGCGATTTGACCCTGAGCACGGCGGCCTACTGCAGATCTGATGGTTCCGCATAGTCATCCTGCTGGGAAACGAGTGCTGCGACTTTCAGGCAGTTATATGCAAGCAGATCGCTTTGGAGCTATCCCCCATATTTGCCGGCTTTGGACTTTATGCGCGGATACAGGTTTTGTATTGCGCCAGAGAGGGCTGGCCCTGGAGTTATTTACAGGAAAGGGTTAGTCGGTAGGAGCGTTGGCCAAGAGAGTGGCGGCCAATCTATGGGTGCAAGAACACCATCTATAAAACAGAACAGTAGAAATGGTGGGCCCAGTAGGACTTGAACCTACGACCAAGCGATTATGAGTCGCCTGCTCTGACCAACTGAGCTATGGGCCCACTATAATGCGAACGCCGCGAATTATACGTATTGAGGCGGCCGCTGACCATAGTTATGCGCTATGGAAATAAAAACGCCCGGCATGGCCGGGCGTTTTCGTTGCTGCTGCTCGCTTATTCGTCGAGGAAGCTACGCAGGTGATCGCTGCGGGTGGGGTGCCGCAGCTTGCGCAGCGCCTTCGCCTCGATCTGACGGATCCGCTCACGGGTCACGTCGAACTGCTTGCCGACTTCTTCCAGCGTATGGTCGGTATTCATGTCGATACCGAAACGCATGCGCAGGACCTTGGCTTCACGGGCGGTGAGGCCGGACAGCACGTCGCGTGTGGCTTCCTTGAGGCTTTCCACGGTCGCCATGTCGATCGGCGATTCCATGGTCGAGTCCTCGATGAAGTCGCCCAGGTGCGAATCCTCGTCGTCGCCGATCGGCGTCTCCATGGAGATCGGTTCCTTGGCGATCTTGAGTACCTTGCGGATCTTGTCCTCAGGCATCTCCATGCGCTCGCCCAGCTCTTCCGGGGTCGGTTCGCGGCCCATCTCCTGCAACATCTGGCGGGAGATACGGTTGAGCTTGTTGATCGTCTCGATCATGTGCACCGGAATACGGATGGTGCGTGCCTGGTCGGCGATCGAGCGAGTAATGGCCTGCCGGATCCACCAGGTTGCATAGGTCGAGAACTTGTAACCACGACGATATTCGAACTTGTCCACCGCCTTCATCAGGCCGATGTTACCTTCCTGAATCAGATCCAGGAACTGCAGACCACGGTTGGTGTATTTCTTGGCAATAGAGATAACCAGACGCAGGTTGGCCTCGACCATTTCCTTCTTGGCGCGACGGGCACGGGCTTCACCGATCGACATGCGACGGTTGATGTCCTTGACCTCGGAGATGGTCAGTTCAGCTTCCTGAGCCAATGTCGCCAGTTTCTTCTGGGCGCGGATGATATCCGGCTTGCGTTCTTCCAGGGCCTCGGCATAACGCGGCTTGTCAGCCAGCAGTTGATCGACCCAGTCGGTATTGATTTCATTGCCGGGGAAGCCGCGCAGGAAGTCGGCGCGGGGCATACGCACGTCACGCACGCAAAGCTGCATGATGGCGCGTTCCTGGGCACGGATCTGATCCTGGGCACCGCGTACGCGCTGAACCAGCGCTTCGTATTGCTTGGGCACCAGCTTGATCGGCATGAACAGCAGGGCCAGCTCATCGAGCTCAGCCGTTGCCTGCTTGCTGCCACGGCCATGCTTTTTCAGCGCTTTCTTGGCCTTGGCCAGTTGATCGCCAATGGCTGTGAAGCGCTGACGGGCAACTTCTGGATCCGGGCCGCCATCGCCTTCTTCTTCAGAGCTGTCGTCGTCGTCTTCCTCGTCGTCGTCCTTTTCGTCCTTGTCCGTTTTCGCGGCGGGCGCTGCAGCTTGCTCCGCTGCGGGTCCGCCGGTGGCGGACAAGCCGTCATCATCGGGATCGATATAGCCGCTGAAGATTTCGGTCAGGCGGCCGCTTTCTTCAACTACACGATGGTAGTCGGCAAGAATGCCGTCAACGGTGCCGGGGAACATCGAGATTGCCGCCATGACTTCGCGGATGCCTTCCTCGATGCGCTTGGCGATTTCGATTTCGCCTTCGCGGGTCAGCAGTTCCACAGTACCCATTTCACGCATATACATGCGCACGGGGTCCGTGGTTCGGCCAATGTCGCTTTCGACGGCAGCAAGTGCGGCTGCGGCTTCTTCTGCGGCGGCCTCATCTGCGTCGTTGTCTGCCAGAAGCAGAGCATCGGCATCGGGTGCAGTCTCAAAGACGGTGATTCCCATATCGTTGATCATGCGAATGATGTCTTCGACCTGCTCCGGATCGGAAATATCTTCCGGGAGGTGGTCGTTGACTTCCGCATAGGTCAAGAACCCTTGCTCGCGACCGCGGGCGATGAGCTCTTTGAGACGGGATTGCTGTTGCGCTTTTCCGGACATAACAACCCTTGTGGATGCCGTGGTGTACAAAAAACAAGCTGCGGATTATACCCTCATTGCAAGCTGCAAAGCCAGTTGGGGTGCCGGTTTACTTGTCGCTGATGTGCGTGGAGCTTCGTGTCAGGAGCTCGCGCAGTTCCTGCTTTTCCTCGGAAGTCAGCGGCATTTGCGCTGATTGGTCGAGGAGTTTCTGAATGCGTCTGTCGGTTTGCTGCGATACCAGATTGTTAATGGTGTCGAAAAACTGTTGTTCAAGGTTGGCGCTGGGAATATTCAGCAACCATTCCTTTTCAGCCAGTTGGCCGAGTTGCTCGCCCATCTCAGTGCCGTGCCAGCGCGCCAGCAGCTGAACAGTACTTAGTGTAGGCGTTTTCTGCAGGGCATCAATTAACGCGACCAGTAATTGCGCCTGCTCGCTTTCTTCATTGGCGAACTGATGAGCTTCTTCCACCAGGCCCGCAAGCTGTGGATGGTGCAGCAGGGTGCGGGCCGCAGTCAGCAGAGGGCTTTCTACTTCGCTGCGCTCGACTCCGCGTTTGCGCGCGGAGCGGTTTTGCACGGGCCGCTGTCTGGCCGCTGGTTGCCAGGCTTCAGGAGAATAGTATTCCCCGTCATCGTGCTCGCCCATCATTTCGTCAGGCATATTGCTGTAACTGGCCATTTCATGATGAACCGCTGGAGCCGATTGCCGGGGCACCGTATCCAGGTCCATGCCTGTCAGTTTTTCCAGTTGTTGGCGCAAAAGCCGGCGCAGCATGCTGCCCGGCACCTGCTCAATCAGGGGTAGTGCCAGGGTCGCCAGGTGCGCCTTGCCCTCAAGGCTGTCCGGGTTCGCTTCCTCTGCAAGATGACGAAACAGATAGTCTGTAAGCGGTTGAGCCTGCTGCGCCATGCGCGCGCGGAATGCATCCTGACCTTCGCTGCGTATCAGTGAGTCCGGGTCCTGTCCTTCGGGAAGGAACATGAAGCGGACATGTCGTCCGTCTTCCATCACTGGCAGGCAGGCATTCAGCGCGCGCCAGGCCGCTTGCACACCGGCACGGTCGCCGTCAAAGCAGAACACCACCGCGTTAACAATACGGAATAGTCGCTTGAGGTGCTCTTCGCTGGTCGCGGTGCCTAGCGTGGCCACCGCATTGGTAACACCGTGCTGGGCCAAGGCGATTACGTCCATATAGCCCTCGACCACAAGTACATCATCCAGCTGCCTGTTCGCCTGTCGGGCCTCGTAAAGTCCGTATAGCTCCTGACCCTTGTGATACACCGGCGTTTCGGGGCTGTTCAGGTATTTGGGCTTGTCGTCTCCCAGTACCCGGCCGCCGAATCCGAGAGTGCGGCCGCGGCTGTCGCGAATCGGAAAAATGATCCTGTCGCGAAAACGGTCATAGCGCTTACCGCTGTCAGGATTTTCCACCACAAGACCGGCTTCGATCAGCGCCTTGACCTCGGTTGAGTCCTTGGTCAGATGCCCCATCAGGTTGTCCCATCCGGGGGCAGCAAAACCGATGTCGTAAAGTTTGGCAATCTGGCCGGTCAGTCCGCGCTGCTTGAGATAGCTTACAGCGCGGTCGCGTTTGGGGTGATGGCGCAATTGCTGCCGATAGAACGCGGCTGCCTGCTCAAGCAGGGCGTATAGCGGGTTATCCTGGCGAGGTTTGCGCGATTCGCGGGCGCCTGGGCGAGCTTCTTCGCGTGGGACGTCTACCCCGGCCTGACGTGCAAGCTCCTCAACCGCCTGGGGAAAGTCCAGGCGCTCGAAATCCATCACAAAGCTCAGCGCATTGCCGCCTGCGCCGCAGCCGAAGCAGTAGTAGAACTGCTTGTCCGGACTAACGCTGAACGAAGGAGATTTTTCGTTATGAAAAGGGCAGAGGGCGGAAAAATTCTTGCCGGTTTTCTTCAATTTCAGGCGTGAGCCTACCACCTCGAGGATATCGGTCCGGCCGAGGAGGTCATCAATGAAGCCTTGGGGAATCAATCCCGCCATCGAAGCTGCCCTGCGAAGTCGTCGAGTAGGTTGCCGTGGCGTAACCAGGCATCCTGCGCCCGTCCCGGCTCGAAGCACTATAGAAGTGCATTAAAACCGAGAAACGCAAAAATCCAGCCATTTCCCTGTGCTTCGGAAGGCCGGACAAATGCGCAGTGCCAGATTATTCAGTCCGCTTGAATCGGATCGCCGATGCGATGATTCATTGGGCCGTTCAAGGCCCGCAAGCAGACGGTCCGGAACTTAGTACAGGCGTACGTGGCGACGCTGTTCGCGTTGCAACTTCTTGGCGTGGCGCTTTACAGCAGCCGCAGCCTTACGCTTGCGCTCGGTAGTGGGCTTTTCATAAAACTCGCGGCGGCGGACTTCTGCCAGCACACCAGCTTTCTCGC
This sequence comes from uncultured Halopseudomonas sp., assembly GCF_963977355.1. Lineage (NCBI taxonomy): Bacteria > Pseudomonadati > Pseudomonadota > Gammaproteobacteria > Pseudomonadales > Pseudomonadaceae > Halopseudomonas > uncultured Halopseudomonas sp. The sequence continues at coordinate 57,948 of NZ_CAXBOV010000001.1, forward strand.
AGGAGCGCTTGAAGCGGCGCAGAGCTACGTCGAATGGTTCGTTCTCTTTCAGTTTGACGGCAGGCATTTCGTACCTTTTCTCAAAGTTTAACTGTGAGTCATGCCCCCGGCCTTGGCCGGAAGCGATTGCATTTCAAGGGGAGCGGATGTTAACCCCAATAAATAGGAAATGCAAAACAAGATTGGATGAAAGCCACTGCCTGTTGGTCGGTTTCCGGACGAGTGGTGCGCTTGGAGTGAGGTGCCGCCCCGGAAAAACTGGCCTGCAGCCTACAGGAATATTATCATGCGCTGCCATTCCAACAGCTGATTGCAGCAAGGACCCTATGCGCGTTCTGGGTATCGAAACCTCCTGTGATGAAACCGGTATTGCCCTGTATGACAGCGAGCGAGGTTTACTGGCTGATGCTCTGTTCAGCCAGATCGACCTGCATCGCGTATACGGCGGGGTTGTGCCCGAACTGGCATCGCGGGACCACGTAAAACGTCTGATTCCTTTGATGCGAGAAGTATTCGCCAGCGCCGGAGTGGTAGAGGGTGATGTGGACGGCGTGGTCTATACCGCCGGCCCCGGCCTGGTGGGTGCTTTGCTGGTTGGGGGTGCGTGCGCTCGTGCATTAGCCTTTGCCTGGGGCGTGCCCGTACTCGGCGTTCACCATATGGAAGGACATTTACTGGCGCCGATGCTTGAGGAAAATCCGCCGGCGTTTCCGTTCGTCGCTCTGCTGGTATCTGGTGGCCATACCCAGTTAGTGCGAGTCGACGGTATTGGACAGTACCAGTTACTGGGTGAATCTCTGGATGACGCGGCTGGCGAGGCTTTTGACAAGACTGCCAAGCTGATGGGCCTGCCCTATCCCGGTGGTCCGGAGATAGCCAGGCTGGCTGCATCCGGTGTGCCGGGACGATTCACCTTTCCGCGGCCGATGACCGACCGGCCCGGGCTGGATTTCAGTTTCAGTGGGCTCAAGACAGCAACGCTCAACGCGTGGCAGAAGTGCGTGGTTGACGGCGATGACAGTGAGCAGACCCGCTGTGATGTGGCCCTGGCCTTCGAGCAGGCCGTGGTCGATACCCTGACCATTAAATGCAAACGTGCTCTCAAGGCTACCGGCTTGAAAACATTGGTGATCGCCGGTGGTGTGAGTGCCAACCGCCAGTTGCGGCACTCCCTGGAGAAAATGGCCAGCGGAATCAAGGGTGAGCTTTTTTATGCGCGGCCGGCGTTCTGTACTGATAACGGGGCGATGATTGCCTATGCAGGCTGTCAGCGTCTGATGGCGGGACAGCATGACCAGGGGGGCATCGAAGCCCGCGCACGCTGGCCGATGGAAGAACTGCCGCCGCTCAACGCTTGAAGTGATTCTCGCTGCCCTCCAGAAGTCGACCTATATTGACCCGGTGGCGCAGTAGAATCAGCGCGACCATGAGGCCGCAGGGCAATAGCAGTTCCGGTCGCTGCCAGGCAAGCCAGGGCACCAGGCCAATGCAAGCCGCCAGGGAGGCGAGCGAGGCGATCCGGCGCCTGGCGAAAACGCCTAGCCAAAGTACGCTGGCAATCAGTGCGGCTGGCCAGGAGAGTACAAGTAATACGCCGGCGGCAGTGGCGACTCCCTTGCCGCCTTGCAGGCGATGGAATACAGGCAATATGTGCCCGACCACGGCAGCCAGACCAACCCACCCAAGGACAGCCGGGTCAGGGTTCATTAGGCTGCCTAGCCAGACCGCCAGCGCTCCCTTGCCCACGTCGCCAAGCAAGGTCGCAAGCGCCAGTGAGCGACCACCCAGGCGCAGCATGTTGCTGGCCCCGGGATTGCCTGAACCGAAGCTGCGCGGGTCGGGTAGTTTGCCAAGCTTGCTGAGTACCACGGCAAAGGATATCGACCCGAGCAGGTATGAAGTGCACAGTAGCAGTATGAGTTCGATGGACATGGCCTTCGCCGTGATCAAAACCCGATTGTAGTCGACAGTGGAGTTGTGTGTGGACCAGGTATTTATCAAGGGGTTGGCGGTAGACGCTGTGATTGGTGTCTACGACTGGGAGCGCGAAATTCTCCAGCCGCTGGTGCTCGACCTTGATCTGGGTTGGGATATTCGAGCGGCCGCCGCCGGGGATGATCTGAGAGCGACTCTGGATTACGCTGCCGTGAGTCGGCGCGTGCTGGATTTTGTTGCCGGCAGCCAGTTTCTCCTGGTGGAGGCTTTGGCCGAGAATGTTGCTGCGTTGATCATGAGCGAGTTCTCGGTACCCTGGCTGCGTCTGCGGGTAACCAAGCCCGGCGCGGTCAGCGAGGCCTCGGGTGGTGTCGGGGTGTTGATCGAGCGGGGGGTGCGTACGTTATGACCGCGATTTTCCTGGGGCTTGGCAGTAACAGTGATCGAGATCAGCACCTTGTCCGGGGGCTCGACGCGCTGCGGCAACTGCTGGGCCCGTTGGACTTGTCACCGGTTTTTGAAAGTGATGCGGTGGGCGTGTTGGGCCGGCGTTTTTACAATATGGTCGTCGGTGCTGAAACACACCTGGCCGTGGCCGATCTTAATGCGGCGTTGAAAGCAATCGAAGCTGCCTGTGGCCGCCGGGACTCGGCATCTCCGGGCCGCATTACGCTGGATATCGATATTCTCAGCTACGGGGATCTGACAGGTGTACATGCGGGTCAGACGCTGCCGCGCCCGGAGGTTGTGCGTAATGCTTTCGTTCTGTGGCCTCTTGCATTGCTGGCGCCCCATGGGATGTTGCCTGGCAGCGACCAGACCTATGCCGCGCTTTGGGCTGCATGGCAGGGCGACCAGCAGTTGTGGCCAGTGCTGTTTCAATGGCGGGGTCAGACACTGACGTCGCAGGCGCTTCTGGAGGCGCAAGCGCTGCGCTCAAGCATCGGAGGCTAGTTTTCTCTCGGCCGAGAGGTCGCTTCCTAGGGCCGGAAGCCTTATTCAGCCCTGGGGAAAGCTGGCCTTGAATTCGGCAATCGCTTTTTCACGCTCGCGTTCCAGGCCCTTGCCCAACTCGGCCCCTTCCAGCCTCTGGGTCAACAGCGATTCGACACTTACGCCGCGTGCCGCCTGAGCGGCTGCGCGCAAATAGTCTGCCTGGGGGTAAGGCTCATTCTCCAGTCCGGTGCGACCTCGAGCGTCGGCTTCGCAGCTTCCAAGAAATTGCTCAAAACGTTCAGGGCGACGGTAGATATCAAAGGCCTTGAACAACTTGAGCAGGGTGCCTGCTTTGAGTTCCAGTGCCCGATGGCTATGGGTGTGATACTCGCAGGTCAACAGAGCCAGCTCCTGGCAGTCGCGTGGTGCCTTGCAGCGTTTGTTGACTGCTTTAACCGCAGCGAGTCCCTTGGTTTCATGGCCATGATGCTTGGGCCAGTGCGCCGGGTCAGTAAGACCTTTACCCAAGTCATGCAGCAGGCACGCCCAGCGGGCAGGCAGAGTCAGTTGCATTTTGGCAGCGGCTTGTAGCACCAGAAGCAGGTGTTCCCCGGTATCCACCTCCGGATGATGGGCTTTGGGCTGAGGTACACCAAACAGGCGGTCTACTTCGGGCAAAAGCTCGGCTAACGCGCCGCAATCACGCAGTACCCTGATGAAAATCTCCGGGTTGGGTTCCATCAGTGCACGACTGATTTCCTTCCAGCTACGCTCGGCCGTCAGCGCCTTGAGCTCGCCGCTGCGGGCCAGTTCACCCATTAGTGCCATGGTGTCCGGCGCGACTGTAAAGCCCATCCGGTCGTACCGCGCGGCATAACGGGCGATACGAAGCACTCGCATCGGGTCCTCCACAAAGGCGGGAGAAACATGCCGAAGAACGCGAGCGGCCAGATCACGCTGGCCGCCGTAGGGGTCAATCACCTTGCAGTCGTCATCCATGGCCATTGCGTTGATGGTCAGGTCGCGGCGGATCAGGTCCTGCTCAAGCGTGACGTTGGGGCTGGCGTGAAAGGTAAAGCCACCATAACCCTGGCCGCTTTTGCGCTCTGTGCGTGCCAGGGCATATTCTTCGCCAGTTTCAGGGTGCAAGAAAACCGGGAAATCCTGCCCGACCGGCCGAAACCCGGCGTCAATCATCAACTGCGGCGTGGCGCCGACAACAACCCAGTCGTAGTCGTTGAACGGATGCCCAAGCAGCTGATCGCGCACAGCTCCGCCGACCAGGTAGGTTTTGTAAGTGGATGACATGAGTCTCGATTCCTCAGCAGCAAGCGGCAAGCTTCAAGCAAAAAAACCCAAGCCGCAAGCTTCAAACCAAACCTCCGACGTCACCCGAACGGCTTACTACCTGTTCTAGAGCGGTGGAATGTTGAGGTCGAAGCGGGGAAGTCGCTCTTCCCGATTTTCCACGCGTACAGGGATATGCAGTTCCTCGGCCACCTCGTCGCCTTCCAGGCTTTGCAGGTGGATATCGAAGCCCCACAGGCGGTGCAGGTGTCGCAGCATTTCGCCGGTGCTTTCTCCCAGGGGTTTGCCTTCATGACGTTGGTGGCGCAGGGTCAATGAGCGATCGCCGCGGCGGTCGACTTCCCAGACCTGTATGTTGGGTTCCCGGTTACCCAGGTTGTATTGCGCGGCCAGATGCTGCCGCACGGCGCGGTAACCGTCGTCGTCATGAATCGCGGCTATTTCCAGATGGTCGTCGATTTCATCATCGGTAATTGCGAAGAGTTTCATATCCCGCATCACCTTGGGCGACAGGAACTGCAAAATGAAGCTCTCGTCCTTGAAATTGCGCATGGCGAACTGGAGGGTTTCCAACCAGTCGCTGCCCGCGATGTCGGGGAACCAACGACGATCTTCCTCAGTAGGGTTTTCGCAGATGCGGCGGATGTCCGTCATCATGGCAAAGCCCAGCGCATAGGGATTGATGCCGCTGTACCACTTGCTGTCGAAGGGTGGCTGGTAGATCACACTGGTATGCGACTGCAGGAATTCGATAATAAAACCGTCGGTAACCTTGCCCTCATCATAGAGATGGTTAAGCAGGGTGTAGTGCCAGAACGTTGCCCAACCTTCATTCATCACCTGGGTCTGTCGCTGCGGATAGAAATACTGGGCGACCTTGCGCACTATGCGCACGACTTCCCTTTGCCAGGGTTCGAGCAGCGGGGCATTTTTCTCAATGAAATACAGCAGGTTTTCCTGGGGCTCGCTTGGGTAGCGTGGCTCTTCGTGGCGACGCTGTTGCGCTTCGGCAGACACGGGGATGGTGCGCCACAGGTCGTTGACCTGTCTCTGCAGGTGTTCCTCGCGTTCCTGCTGACGTTGACGTTCTTCCTCGGCCGAAATTGGGTAGGGCCGCTTGTAGCGGTCTACGCCATAGTTCATCAGCGCGTGACAGGAATCGAGAATGTCCTCGACCGCATCGATTCCGTGACGCTCCTCGCACTCGTTGATGTAGTGACGGGCAAAGACCAGGTAGTCGATGATTGCGCTGGCATCGGTCCAGCTGCGGAACAGATAATTTCCCTTGAAGAATGAATTATGGCCGTAACAGGCATGCGCAATGACCAGTGCCTGCATGGTCATGGTGTTCTCTTCCATCAGATAGGCAATGCACGGATCGGAGTTGATCACGATCTCATAGGCAAGCCCCGTCTGGCCGCGCTTGTAGTTCTTTTCGGTGTGCAGGAAGTGCTTGCCGTAGGACCAGTGATGGTAGCCCAGTGGCATGCCCACCGAGGCATAGGCATCCATCATCTGTTCGGCAGTGATCACCTCTATCTGGTTCGGGTAGGTGTCCAGTTTGTATACATCGTGGGCGATGCGGCGGATTTCACGGTCGTATTCGCGGATCAGGTCGAAGGTCCATTCCGAGCCCGTCGAGATGGGTTTGCGGATCATGTGGCCATCCTTTTCTGGAATAGTTTGCGGAACACCGGATAGATATCATTGGCATCGACTATTTGCTGTTGGGCGAAACTGTCCGAGAAATACTCCGCGATCTGTTCGTACTCATACCAGAGCGCCTGATGTTCACGCGGTGTTATCTCAACATAGCAGTAATACTGCATGGCCGGCATGATCTTGCGGATCAGTAGTTCCCGGCAGATCGGGGAGTCGTCGTTCCAGTTGTCGCCATCGGAAGCCTGAGCGCAGTAAATGTTCCATTCGTTGGGTGAATAGCGCTGCTCCACAATCTCCTGCATCAGACGCAGGGCGCTGGAGACAATGGTGCCACCGGTCTCGCGGGAGTAGAAAAACTCCTCTTCGTCGACTTCCTTGGCACTGGTGTGATGGCGAATGAAGACCACCTCGATGCGCTCGTAGTTACGCTGCAGGAACATGTACAACAGAATATAGAAACGTTTGGCCAGGTCCTTGGTGGCCTGTGTCATTGATCCGGATACGTCCATCAGACAGAACATTACTGCCTTGGAGCTGGGGTTGGGTTGCTGAGAGATCAGGTTGTAGCGCAGGTCGAAGGTGTCCAGGAATGGAATGCGATCGATACGCTTGCGTAGCTGCTCGATTTCCTCCTCGAGCAAGCGCATGTCGGTGAAGTTATCGGGTTGTTCCAGCTTGAGTTGTTCCAGTTCCCGGGTTGCCTCGCGCAATCGTGCCCGGCTACCACCACTCAGGGCAATACGGCGGGCGTGGGCCGAGCGCATGGAGCGCACGATATTAATGCGTGACGGATTTCCCTGGCTGCTGATACCCGCGCGTATTGGCTTGAAAGTGTCAGTGCCCACCAGATGGCGCTTGACCAGGTTGGGTAGCGCCAGATCCTCGAACATGAAGTCGAGGAATTCCTCCTGGGTGATCTGGAAGACGAACTCGTCCATCCCCTCGCCGCTGTCACCGGCCTGATTGCCGGCGCCTCCACCGCCCTGGCCGTCCGGGCGGGGAATACGGTCACCAGTGCTGAAGTCCCGATTACCCGGATGCACTCCGGTATTTCTACCACCACGGCCGTGGTGAAAAATGGGCTCGTCGATATCGCGACCGGGAATACTGATCTGTTCGCCATGCTCGAGATCGGTGATCGACCGCCGCCCGACCGCTTCTTCCACTGCCTTCTTGATGTGGGTCTTGTAGCGACGCAGGAACCGTTGCCGGTTCACCGTGCTCTTGTTCTTGCCGTTCAGGCGTCGGTCAATCACATAGTTCATGGCCCCCTCCGGGGCAGCTTGAAGCTCGAAGTATTAAGCTTGAAGCTGCTCATGCAGTTTTTAAGGCTTTGTACAGAGCCGGAATGTCGACACACTCTTTTCCAGCTTCCAGCTTCCAGCTTCCAGCTTCCAGCTTCCAGCTTCCAGCTGCTTCTACTGAGCCTTGCGCACCCGCAGATACCATTCCGATAGCAGGCGCACCTGCTTCTCGGTATAGCCGCGCTCTACCATGCGACTTACAAAGTCTCCGTGTTTTTTCTGATCTTCCTTGGAGGCCTTGGCGTTGAAGCTGATCACCGGCAACAGATCTTCGGTGTTGGAGAACATTTTCTTCTCGATCACCATGCGCAGTTTTTCATAGGAGAGCCAGCTCGGATTCTTCCCATTGTTCTGAGCGCGGGCGCGAAGCATGAAGTTGACTATCTCGTTACGGAAATCCTTCGGGTTGCTTATGCCCGCTGGCTTCTCGATTTTCTCCAGCTCTTCGTTCAGTGCCACGCGATCGAGAATTTCACCAGTATCTGGGTCGCGATATTCCTGGTCCTGAATCCAGAAGTCGGCGTACATCACATAGCGATCGAAGATGTTCTGTCCGTACTCACTGTAAGACTCCAGATAGGCGGTCTGGATTTCCTTGCCGATGAAGTCTACGTAACGCGGCGCCAGGTATTCCTTGATAAACCGCAGGTAGCGCTCGCTTACCTCATTGGTAAATTGTTCCTGTTCGATCTGCTGCTCAAGGACGTAGAGAAGATGTACTGGGTTTGCAGCAACCTCGCTGTTGTCATAGTTGAATACCCGAGACAGGATCTTGAACGCAAAGCGCGTAGAATGACCGTTCATGCCCTCATCTACACCTGCATTGTCGCGATACTCCTGGATCGACTTGGCCTTGGGGTCGGTGTCCTTCAGGTTCTCACCGTCGTAGACACGCATTTTGGAATACGCGTTCGAGTTTTCAGGTTCCTTGAGTCGCGACAGCACGGTGAACTGGGCGAGCATCTTCAACGTGTCCGGCGCGCAGTGGGCGTGGGCCAGAGAACTGGTAGTCAAGAGCTTCTGGTAGATCTGGATTTCGTCGCTGACGCGCAGGCAATAAGGCACCTTGACGATGTAGATCCGGTCGATAAAGGCCTCGTTATTCTTGTTATTGCGGAATGTGTGCCATTCCGACTCGTTGGAGTGGGCAAGAATCACGCCGTTGAACGGGATCGCGCCGAGGCCCTCGGTACTGTTGTAATTGCCTTCCTGAGTGGCGGTGAGCAGTGGATGTAGCACCTTGATCGGTGCCTTGAACATTTCCACGAACTCCATGAGCCCCTGGTTAGCGCGGCACAGCGCGCCTGAGTAGCTGTATGCGTCAGGGTCGTTCTGGGGGAACTCCTCGAGTTTGCGTATATCCACCTTGCCGACCAGTGCGGAAATGTCCTGGTTGTTATCATCACCTGGCTCGGTCTTGGCGATGCCGACCTGCTGCAGGATCGAGGGATACAGTTTGACTACCCGGAACTGGCTTATGTCACCGTTGAACTCGTGCAGGCGCTTGACCGCCCAGGGTGACATGATGCTGTTCACGTAGCGGCGCGGTATGCCGTAGTCCTCCTCGAGAATGGCCCCGTCCTCCTCGGGACTGAACAGCCCCAGGGGCGACTCGAATACCGGCGAACCCTTGATCGCGTAGAAAGGGACCTGCTGCATCAGCGCCTTGAGTTTTTCTGCCAGCGATGACTTGCCACCACCCACAGGGCCAAGCAGGTAGAGAATCTGTTTGCGTTCTTCCAGACCCTGGGCCGCGTGACGGAAAAAGGACACGATATGTTCGATCGCGTCTTCCATACCGTGAAAATCGGCAAAAGCCGGATAGCGCTTGATGATCTTGTTGGAAAAGATTCGCGACATGCGAGGGTCGAGTGAGGTATCGATGAGTTCAGGCTCACCGATCGACTTGAGCAATCGCTCCGATGCGGTGGCATAGGTCAGGGGGTCTGACTTGCACAGGTCAAGGTACTCCTGCAGGCTGAACTCTTCCTGCCGGGTAGTTTCAAAGCGGTTCTGGAAATGGCTGAATATGCTCATGACTCGACCTCGCAAGTGCTGGAATGAGGTCTGTGGCTTCCGGGCGGTAGCCAGCCTGACGGCCAGTAAAGGGCGACGGTATAAAGCAAAGCATGAATCCCCCCAACACCAACGCAACAGGCATGGTCAGAGAGTCTGTCGAATCCGCAATCTGGCGAGATGGTTGCCAGATGGAATCCGGCAGGCTCCCGTTTTGACGGAAGCCGGCAGACCGGCTTTCAGTTAATGATTGCCTTGATCACAGAATAGTTGGTTTGTTCGGTACTGGCACCGACTTATTGGAAAAAATTGTAATGCCGTCGAAACATCACTTGTGGGGGTCAGGCTGGGCAATCTGCTCGGGGAATTGCTGGCGCCATAGCTCATAGCCGCCGTCCAGGCTGAAAACCCGGGCGAAGCCCTGATCGGCAAGATAGGCAGCCGCCGGCTGGCTGGAGTTGCCGTGATAGCAGCAGACAATCAGCGGCTGGTCGCGATCTGCGCCGGCCACAAAAGCGGTCAAGGTGTTGTTGTCCAGATGCTGGGCGCCGGTTATATGTCCGTTGGCAAAACTATGCGGATCGCGGATATCGACTACCGTAGCGCCCTGTTCCATCAGCAGTCGGGCCGGCTCGGGCCCGATACGTTCAAATTCGCTCATTGCTCAATCCCCGCATTCGCATTGATGGCGCTCGCCGGTGTCCAGGTTCATCAGCGTCATATGGTGGCCCCACACACAGCCGCTATCCAGGGCGTGCACGTCGGCTGTATTGCTTTTGCCTTCAAGCGCTGCCCAGTGGCCAAACACTACCTGGATATCTGGATCCTTGCGCGGATAGCTGAACCAGGGCGCAAAGCCTGTGGGTGCGTCTTCCTGGCCGTCCTTGGATTTCAGGTCAAGGGTGCCGTCAGCCCGGCAGAAGCGCATCCGGGTTAGATAATTGGTGATGCTGCGCAGCCGATCCAGGCCAGTCAGCGTGTCGGACCAGCGGTCGGGCTGATTGCCATACATGTTGGCAAGGAATGTTTCCCGGCGGTCTGGCGCGCGTAACGTTTCCTCAACCTCATTGGCATACATCATGGTCTGGGCCACGGTCCAGATCGGAGGTATGCCAGCGTGGCTCATGAACAGGCCTCGGCTGGCATCGAAGTGTGCCAGGGGGCGCTGAAGCAAATTGTCGAGCAGGCGAGCGCGGTCGTCAGCCTTGAGGATCGAAAGCAGGGTGTCGGACTTGCGCAGTCGGGTGGCATCCTGCGCTGTAGCCAGCAGGTGCAGGTCATGGTTACCCAGAACGGCTATGCAAGATCCACCGAGACTATCCAGGAAGCGCAGAGTGCCGAGGGAGTCGGGCCCGCGATTGACCAGATCTCCCACGGACCAAAGCGTGTCGCGTGACGGATTGAAATCAACTTTTTGTAGCAGGACTTTCAACGGTCCCAGGCAACCCTGTAGATCGCCGACAGCATATGTCGTCATTAACCAGACCTGTTTGAGGCGCCAGTGGATATCAGTTCAGAGCGTTGGGCTTGGCAAGCCGGAACAACTCGATGGGTGCCTGAAAACTGTGATCATCGGCGGCGCGCATCCCGTAGCTGCCCTCCATCGTGCCAACTGGTGTCTCCAGGAGGCAACCGCTTGTGTAGGTATAGGTTACTGCGGGAGCAATCAATGGTTGCTCGCCGATCACGCCGGGCCCTTTGACTTCCTGCACCTTGCCGTTGCCATCGATTATCTTCCAATGCCGATCCAGCAATTGTGCAGGAATGTCGCCACTATTGAGTATGTGGATAGTGTAGGCAAAGGCATAGCGATTGGCTGAGGGGTCCGATTGCTCGCTCAGATAGCGGGTATCGACGGTAATGGTCATGTCGTAGGTAGGTGAGCCGCTCACGCTTGGGTGTCCTCTTTGGCCTGGCGAGCCAGGCGGTTGGCCAGCCGGACGAAACCCGCCAGGTCCACCTGCTCGGGACGCAGTGTCGGATCCAGATCTTCTGCGACGATGTCTGCCTCGCTAAGCAACGGCTTGAGCGTGTTGCGCAGGGTTTTGCGGCGCTGATTGAATGCTTCTCTTACAACCAGTTCCAGCATGGCAGGGTCTTGTGCAGGATGCGGCAGTTGCGCATGGGGCGTAAGGCGCACGATCGCCGAGTCCACCTTGGGCGCTGGCTTGAATGCACCGGGGCCGACGTCAAACAGATGCTCCACCTGGCAGTGGTACTGCACCATGATCCCCAGACGCCCGTAATGGTTCATTCCAGCGCCAGCGGCAAGCCGTTGAACCACTTCCTTTTGCAGCATGAAATGCATGTCGGCTATGCAGTTGGCTTGCTTGAGCAGATGAAACATCAGAGGCGTGGATATGTTGTAGGGCAGATTGCCAACCACCCGGAGCTTTTCGCCCGCAGGCACTAACTGACTGAAATCGAACTTGAGGGCGTCGCCCTTGTGCAGCTGAAAATGCGCGTTGGCGCCGAAGCGGGCAAGCAGAAGAGGATGCAGGTCGTGGTCAAGTTCCACCACATCAAGCCGGGCACCGCTTTCAAGCAACCCTTCGGTAATTGCACCCTGGCCGGGCCCGATCTCTACCAGGTGCTGCCCCTCGCGCGGTGCTACTGCGCGCAGAATATTGTTTATTACACCCGGGTCATGCAGGAAATTCTGACCGAAGCGCTTTCTGGCCCGGTGGGGAGCAAATTCACTCATGCGCCGTCCCTCGCTTCGAACATGCTGATGGCGGTGTCGAGAGCTACGCGGAGGCTGCCTGGATCGGCCTTGCCAGTGCCGGCGAGGTCCAGGGCCGTACCGTGGTCAACCGAGGTGCGTATGATCGGCATGCCGAGGGTGATGTTCACGGCCTGGCCGAAGCCCTTGTGCTTGAGCACGGGCAAACCTTGGTCGTGGTACATGGCCAGAACTGCATCGGCGTGCGCCAGGTGTTTGGGGGTAAAAAGGGTGTCTGCTGGCAAGGGGCCTTCCAGGTGCATGCCCTGGGCGCGCAAACGCTCCAGAACGGGAATGATGATATCTATCTCTTCACGGCCCATATGACCGCTTTCTCCGGCATGGGGATTGAGCCCGCATATCAGAATACGCGGTTCGGCGATGCCGAACTTGTTCATGAGGTCGGCGTGAAGTATCGCCAGAACGCGCTCGAGCAGTGGCTGATCAATGGCATCCGGCACGGCTCGAAGCGGGAGATGCGTGGTAGCAAGTGCTACCCGCAAGCCTGGGCAGGCGAGCATCATGACAACCTGCGAGCTTTTGGTCTGTTCCGCAAAAAACTCGGTGTGACCAGAAAACCTCACGCCTGCGTCGTTGATGACCCCCTTGTGCACCGGTGCAGTGACTATCGCTGCAAAATGCCCGTCCATGCAGCCCTGTCCTGCCAGCTCCAGCGTGTTCAGCACATATTGTGCATTTGCCGGGTTGAGAGTGCCGGGATGGCAGGGTTGGGACATCTTCACCGGCAGGACGCTCAATTGTCCGGCGGCCTGGGGCTGGGGTAGCGAGTGCGGATCAAATGGACTGATCTGCACGTCGAGACCCAGCATCTGCGCCCGCGTCGCGAGCATGTCCGGATCGCCTATAACCACTCGCTCATGTGCACAGGCGTTTGCGGCCAGCATCAGACATAGATCAGGTCCGATGCCGGCAGGCTCGCCAGGCGTGAGAGCAATTGCTCGGCAAGTCACTAGATAAGGATCTCGACATAGGCTTCATCGCGAATTTCCATCAGCCAGGTCTGCAGTTCCGAGTCATATTTGCGTTCCTGCAACAGGCTGGCAGCCTGCTGCTCACGCATTTCGTCGGTCATATCGACGCTACGCTTACCCTCGACCTGTAGAACATGCCAGCCAAACTGGGACTCGAACGGGCGAGATACCTGGCCCTGTTCGATGGAGGTCATTACTTCACGGAACTCGGTAACCATCGTCTCGGGCATGACCCAGTCCAGGGACCCGCCATTGAGGGCCGACCCCGGATCTTCTGAGAAACCGCGAGCCAGTGTGGCGAAGGACTCGCCTGACTGGATACGCTCGTAGAGGCGTTGCGACAGTTTTGCAGTTTCTTCCGGGCTGCGGATTTCGCTCGGTTTGACCAGGATGTGGCGAACGTTATATTCCTCTACCACTTGCTCGCTGGCGCCGCGCTTGTCCTGGACCTGCAGAATGTGAAAACCCACAGGTGAGCGCAGTGGCTGAGTGACTTCGCCGGGTTCCAGCGTGGCTATGGCATTGGCGAAGGGCACGGGTATTTCACTTGTCTTGCGCCAGCCCAGCTCACCCCCTTCAAGGGCGGTGTCGCCATTGGAGCGGCTGACGGCGAGGGCGCTGAAATCGGCACCTTCGCGCAGCTCCTGGTATATCTCGCCGGCTGTTTCGCCAATCGCCTGGACTTCATCCTGGCTGGCGCCCTCGGATATCGGCAGGACGATCATGGCCAGGCGATACTCGGGGGCAGTCTGGATACGGCCGGCTTCGGAATTAAGGAAGTTGCGCACTTCCTGATCGCTCACCTGAATACGCTCTGCTACCCGGCGTTGACGCACACGGTTGATGATCATTTCACGGCGGATTTGCTCGCGAGCCTGCTCGTAACTGATACCGTCACGTTCCAGGGCTGCACGAAACTCCTCGATGGTGACGCCGTTACGCGCTGCCAGTTGTTGCATGGTCTGGTTGAGGCTGGGGTCATCGATACGAATGCCGGCCCTCTCGCCCATCTGCAGCTGGATGCTCTCCAGTACCAACCGGTCGATCACCTGCTCGCGCAGGACATCCTCCGGTGGCAGCTGGACGCCGCCCTGCTGGAGCTGGTCGCGAACCGCGGCCATGCGCTCGGTTACCTGACTGGCCATCACCACGTCGTTGTCGACAATGGCGGCCACACGATCGAGGGGGACAACCTGGGCTTGCGCTGCGCCGCTGATTAGAAGGCTGGCGCACAGGCCGAGGACTGCTGTATGAAACTTAGAAACCATTGTTATCACGCTCTCTGTAACCAGGTATGCCTTCATCAAGAAGACTTTCAACACGGTTGCCTGTGACGCTGCCGAGCCCTTTGAGCACGATCTGCAGGAATATGCCGGTATTGCCTGTGTCATTGGCAACGGACTCGCGTTCGTTGTAGTCGAGCCAGTAGCGGTTGATGAATCGCAGCTTCCAACAGCAGCTGTCGTATTCAAGACCACCAAAGGCTTCCAGGGTTCTATCGCTGGCAAAATCATGCTGCCAGCGTCCGATCACACTCCATTGTGGATTCAACGGCCACATGAACGACAGATCGGATTGATCGATCCGTTGATCCAGGTCGCTCAGGAAGTTACCGGTTAGGGAGTCAAAGGTATTGATTCGATTGCGGTAGCGGTAGCCTGCGTTGAATATCCTGCCGTTGCCTGGCTGATAGTTCGCGACGAGGCTGCCTGCACCGTTCCTGCTGTTATCCGGATCCCATAAAACGTTGCCGCGCACGCGCCATGCCTGGTTGATGCGGTACATGGCTTCGGCGGCGTAGGCTGATGACGATTCGGTTTCGTCATCTGCCGAAGTACCCTGATTGTCGAGTAGTTGAACACGACGGTCGGCGAAATAAAAGACCTGGCCCAGGCTGGCACGAGCCCGCTCCAGCCCATTGGACTCCAGCGCCCTGCTGGTTACGCCGAGAGCCAGCTGATTGGCGTCGCCGGTGCGGTCGTTGCCGCTGAAGCGGTCGTCGCGGAATAGTGAGTTGTAGCTGAAGGTGTTCGCGTTGGTATCAAACAGCGGCTGATCGCTCTGGTCCTCGTAGGGGGCGTAAAGGTAAAACGCTCGAGGTTCCAGGGTTTGACGCATGCTATTGCCGAACCAGCTCGTATCACGGTCGAAGTACAGCCCCGCATCCAGGCTGGCTACCGGGATGGTGCTGGATGGGCTTGTATCGGCGTTGTCATAGTCAAAGGGGTCGGCGGCGCGCCCATCAAACTCCAGGTCGTAATAAACCGACTGCACGCGAGCGCCGGGGGTTACGAAGGCCCAGCTGTTTCGCCATGGATAACTGATGGCCGGGCTGACACTAACGCGATGGCCGGTGGCACGTTGCAGGCCAACCAGGTTTTCGTCGGGCTCGGCAAAGGTGATCCCATCTTCGCCGGTGATGGTGCCGCTTTCCAGGTTACGATCGAAGTAACTGTATTCGGCGCGGTAGTCGAGCTTGAAGCCGGAGCCGGCAAGATAGTTACTGCCATTCAAGCGCAATTGCGGGAGCCGCTGGTAGGGCGTGAGTGAGGCGATCGTCGCCAGCTCGTAGGCATGCAGCGTGCCCCGCAGGCTCCAGCTGTCGCCGCGGTAGGTAACAGATGCCCGTTGATTGACAAAGGTGCCGCCGCGCGTATCCAGGGAGCTGTTGAGATCCTGGAAGTAGAAGGGGTCGCTGATGTTGGTGTAGTCGACCTCGGTTACGACTCGGCTGGAAAGACCGCCCTCATGATTCAAGCCGTACAGCCAACGATTCTCGTCGTATTCACGGTCATCGAGAAAGCTGGCGCTCAGCACGGTCAGTTCATCCGGACGCATGTAACGGAAGTCACCTTCCATCTGCAGGCCGCGGCGGGACATCAGCCGCGGATAAAGGGTGGCGTCATAGTTGGGCGCCAGATTGAAATAGTAGGGCGTGACCAACTCGGTACCGTTGTCGGTCGAGTTGCTCATGCTGGGGGCGAGCAAGCCCGTCTGGCGTCGGTCATCCAGAGGGAAATACAGGTATGGCGTGTAGAAGACCGGCACGTCCTTGACCCGTAGCGTCACGTGTTTGGCTTCGCCCCAGCCCTTTTCACGGTCCAGCTCTATGTCATCGCTGTGCAGAGCCCAGGTATTTTCCCCTGGCTCGCAGGTGGTGTAGGTGCCTTCGGTCAGCACGATCACGGCATCATCGCGGCGCATCAGCTTGGCGGCGGTGCCCCGGGCGTGGGCGTCGTGTACGACGTAATTCACCTGATCGATGCGTGCTTCACCGCTGTCGATCTTCATGCTTGCCTTGTCACCGGTTACCAGCACGCCCTGGTCGCGCAAGCGAACGTTGCCGTCCAGAAGTATCTGGTTGTTCGGCTGGTCAAAGCTGGCGAGGTTGGATTGTGCCTGCAGGCGACCCTGGCTCAGCAGGACATCACCTTCCAATGTGCCGGTCTGAGTGCCCTGTTCAAAGCGGCTTGAATCAGCGCTGGCATAAATCGGCAGCTGATCGAACGGAGTTGCATCGTCACGCCCTTCTCGTGGAGGCTCCACATAGGCTCCGCCGCAGTAGGAGGCGATCTGGGCTCGTTGCTCGTCATTCAGTTGGTCACGGGGGACCCAGTCCATCTCGCTGGCGGGCAGCGATGCTGAGCGCGCCTGCGTGACCGAAGCTGGTTGCGCGGCCTCTGCCTGCCGCACCTGCTGGGGGGCGGGCTCGACTACGGCAGGCCTGGCGGGCCGTGGCGGCAAGTTGGCCGGTGCGGCCACGGGCTCACAGCTCCAGCCCGCTCCATCGGCGCTGGGCCGGCAATCGACCTGTGTATTGGCCAGGCTGGTCAGCGGCTGGGCTATAAGCAACCCACTGACGAGCAGCAGCGGGAAAGCGGGACGAAACGGAGGAGTTCGGTTGGCCATATTGTAGTTATCCGGGCTTCCAGTCGGTTGTAGCGCGCGACGGCTTGTGCGTGGTGAATGCAATATGCATGCTGCGTGTATCCAGCAAGATGAGGGATAATAAAGCATTGTATGACGCCAGAGCCAGCGTCGGTCGGTACAGGATGGAATGATGGATTCAAGATGGGTGTTGCTCAAGGCCTGGTTGCCTTCGGTATTGGGCCAGGCGTATCAGGCGCAGGGCTGGGGTGAGGTGGGCGAAGGTCGGCTCGAACCGGCGAGCGCGGACGCCAGTTTTCGGCGGTATTTCCGCTGGACGGACGGTGCGCACAGTCTGATCGTGATGGATGCGCCGCCGGATCAGGAAGATTCTCGTCCCTTTGTAAAGATCGCGGGTCTGCTGGACGATGCGGGGGTGCGCACACCACGAATCTTCGCCAGCGATCTCGATCAGGGTTTATTGCTGCTCGAGGATATGGGCGCCAACACTTATCTGCAGACGATTCAGGCGGGTGTTGACGATGCTGAACTGGAGCGTATGTTCGATACAGCAGTCAGTACGCTGGTGCGCTGGCAGCTCAGTAGCCGGCCCGGGGTGCTGCCTGAATATGGCGAGTCGGTACTTCGCCGGGAGTTGCAGCTGTTTCCCGACTGGTTTGTCAGCCGTGTAAAAGGTCGCGAATTATCTGCCAGTGAGCTCGAGGATTGGGACGCCTTATCCCGGCTGTTGCTCAGCAGTATTCTGGGGGAAAACCGGGTTTTCGTGCACCGGGACTACATGCCCCGCAACCTGATGACTGGGCCGGAAGATCCCGGGGTGCTGGATTTCCAGGATGCACTGTACGGCCCTGTTAGTTATGACGTCACATCGTTATTTGCCGATGCGTTTTTCAGTCTGCCATTGCTCAGTCGAGAAGCCTGGCTGCAGCGATACTGGCAGAGGGCATGGGACGCGGGTATTGGCGTGCCGGATGACTTTGCTAGCTTTCTTGATCAGTCGCGATTGATGGGCGTGCAAAGGCATCTCAAGGTGCTGGGTATCTTCGCGCGTATCTGCCATCGTGATGGCAAACCCCATTACCTGGCTGATGCGCCGCGTTTCGTAACCTATCTGCACGAGGCTTGCTCCAGGGACGCGCGTCTTGCGCCGCTGCAGCGCCTGCTGGACAGTCTGGAGATGCACCCATGAAGGCGATGATTCTGGCGGCGGGCAAGGGCGAGCGCATGCGTCCCTTTACGTTACATACCCCCAAGCCACTGCTGCCCGTTGCCGGTAAGCCGCTTATTCTCTGGCATCTGCAGGCACTTTCACGCGCTGGATTCACTGAGCTGGTGATCAATCATGCCTGGCTGGGCGATCAGCTTGTAGCTGCATTGGGCGACGGTAGCGCTCTGGATCTGCAGATCAGCTGGTCTGCCGAAGGCGAACCCCTGGAAACCGGAGGGGGTATACACCGGGCACTTCCCTTGCTCGGTAATGACCCCTTCGTGCTGGTCAATGGTGATATCTGGACCACCTTCAGCTTTGACCATCTGAGCTTGGCACCGGGCAAGCTGGCGCATCTGGTGCTGGTGGATAATCCTGCTCACAAGGTTGTCGGCGATTTCAGTCTGCATGATGGCCAGGTGACCAACCCGCCAAACACAGGTAAGTGTCCGGCTGCGTTGACCTATTCCGGTATTGCGGTGCTCAGTCCTGAGCTTTTTGCCGGGCAAGAGGCTGGCGCATTTGCACTGGCTCCGTTGCTGCGTGAGGCCGCAGAAAAGGGGTTGGTCAGCGGTGAATATTTCACCGGTGTGTGGCTGGATGTGGGCACGCCAGAACGGCTGGGCGAGGCCGAGCGCCTGGCTGGCGGGAGCTAAGCCTTATGCTTTGGCCAGTGACTGTAGTGGGTGCACTCCTTGGAGCCTGGGTGGGCGATGTGGCCGGTGCGATTCTCGGGGCGGTGCTGGGCCACGCGCTGGATCGTCACTGGCGGCTCCAGCGCTGGTCCGAATTGCCGGATCGGGTACGCCAGACTTTTGGTGCGGAGCGAGTAGCCTTCGAGCAGATCCTTTTTTTGTGCCTGGGGCGCATTGCCAAATGCGAAGGTCGGGTGATACCCGAGCATTTGCAGCTGGCGCGGGACCTTATGCAGCAATACCGTCTGGATGAGGAGGGCCGTATTCGGGCGATGCGCTGGTTCAATGAAGGCAAGGAAGCTGGCGACAGGTTGCATCCCCTGGTGCGCAAGCTTCAGCGTCGTGAGCCGGAGCGCAGTGCCGAACTGCTCGATTGTTGCTGGCGAATGGCCCTGGCTGATGGCAACCTGGGTGGCCGCGAACGCGAGCTCCTTGATCAATGGGCCAGCAAGGCCGGTGTGGGCAATGCAGAGCAGCAGCGCATGCATCAGCGGCATCAGAGACAACGCGCGGATGGCACTGGCCGGTCTGATCGCCGCAAGCGGCAGTCGCCGGTCAGCAGTCGGGACAGTCTCCGGGATGCGGCACTGCTGCTTGAGGTCGACCTGGATGCCCGGCCGGAGGAAATCAAGCGCGCTTACCGGCGTCAAATGAGCCGGCATCATCCCGACAAGTTGATGGCCCGGGGTGACGGTGAGAAGGAGCAGAACAGCGCTGGCGAGCGAATTCACCGAATTCAGGATGCCTATGAACGACTCAAGCGATACCGCGGGTTTCGCTAGGGTTGTTGTGGGGGCAGATTCTTTTCCAGCCAGCCCTGAAGTCGCTTGGCGAGCATTTGCTGACCCAGCTCCGATTTACCTGCCGAATCAACACTAATTGCTCGTAATGTGCATTGGCCAGACGCTGGGCATTCAACCTCTGATGTTGGGCACGCTCGCGGCTGACCTGGTCAGTTCCATCAAATATCGCATAGGCCGGCTTTTGCCACTGGGCCAGCAGGTCGTCCAACCTGGCTTGAGGTTCTTTAGCGAGAGCTGGCGCCCTCGACTGCATCAGAATCAGCGCAGAGGCTTCGGTCCGGGCGGTGGTATCGGAGGCAGTTGCATGCAGTGCCCAGAATGCGGCTTCGCCGCGCCCCAGGAGCACCAGGGTTTCAGCTCCCTCCGACTGCAGGGCGCGGGCTGCAATGTTTATGCGTTGTGTGGTCCGCTCTGCGGTTAGATCAAGCACCTCCGCGCGGGCCGCCTCATCCAGCGTTGGATCGAACCGAGGCGTTTCCGGCAGCGTGATAGCCAGCGTATGCCAACCCTGGCTGCTCAGGTGGCGTCGGGCGGGGCCGATCAGTTCGGGCCAGTCCGCATGCTCGTTCCTATCCGCGATCAGTAAAATGCCCCCGCGCGGCTGTGGCTTTGCTGCGGGCAGAAATAATCCCAAAAAAGCATCGTCACCCGACTCCAGCTGACGGAGTTGTGCAGTTGGCAGCCTCCTGTGCAGTGCCTGCTCCTGATTCTGAGCCCGGGAAATCTCCGCAGCCTGATCATCCGGTTGCTTTTCAATCGATTCAGGAGCCGTTTCTGTAGGGGCTTCTGCCGGACTCGCCGGGGGCTCGGTGCCCTGGGAAAGCACTATCGGTGCCGGCAGGACCAGTGCAAGGCAGAGGCTCGCAAGCAGAATCGGATGACGCATCTGGGGGTATCCTTGGGGGATGAAGTGCCAGTATAACAGCGCAGATGCGGCCTGCTGGGGTAAACTAGCGCATCCGTTTTACAGCCGAGGTCCGTTATGTCCGACTATGCGATTGCTCCTTCTATACTCTCTGCCGATTTTGCCCGCCTGGGCGAAGAAGTCGACAAGGTTCTGGCCGCAGGCGCCGATATTGTGCATTTCGATGTAATGGACAATCACTATGTGCCAAATCTGACCATCGGGCCGATGGTCTGCAGTGCACTGCGCAAGTACGGGATCACTGCGCCTATCGATGTGCATCTGATGGTCAAGCCTGTAGATCGCATCATCGGCGACTTTCTCGAAGCGGGCGCGTCCTATATTACCTTTCACCCTGAGGCCAGCGAGCACATTGATCGTTCGCTACAGTTGATTCGCGAAGGTGGTGCCAAGGCAGGCCTGGTGTTCAATCCCGCAACTTCGCTGGACAGCTTGAAGTACGTCATGGACAAGGTCGACATGGTCTTGCTGATGAGTGTGAACCCGGGGTTTGGTGGTCAGAAGTTCATTCCGGGCACGCTGGACAAGCTGCGCGAGGCCCGCGCGCTGATCGATGCCAGTGGCCGCGACATTCGCCTTGAGGTAGATGGTGGCGTCAACGTCAAGAATATTCGCGAAGTCGCCCAGGCCGGTGCGGACACCTTTGTCGCCGGTTCGGCGATTTTCAATCAGCCAGATTACAAGGCCGTGATCGACCAGATGCGCGCCGAGCTGGCTCAGGTAAAACGCTGAGCATGGGCCTGCTGCAAGATCTCTATAGTGGACGGCTGCCAAAGCTGGTGATCTTCGATTTGGACGGCACCCTGCTGGATTCGGTCCCGGACCTGGCCGCTGCGGTCGACAATATGCTCAGTCTGCGTGGCTCCCCGCCTGCGGGGGTTGAACAGGTCAAGGATTGGGTGGGTAACGGCTCGCAGGTGCTGGTGCGCCGCGCACTCGCCGGCGCCCTCGATCATGCGGGTGTGGATGACGCCGAAGCGGCACAGGCGCACCAGGATTTCCTGCGGGCTTATGCTGGCGAGCATCATCTGACTCGGATTTATCCCGGTGTAAAAACCCTTCTTGATTGGTTGCAGCAGCAGGGCGTGTCGATGGCGATTGCAACCAATAAGCCCGAGCGGTTTGTTGCGCCGCTTTTGCAGGAGAAAGCTCTGGATTCGTATTTTTGCTGGCTGGTTGGTGGCGATACGCTGGCTGCGCAAAAGCCTGATCCTGCGGCACTGCACTGGATCATGCAGCAGGCAGGTGTGCCTGCGACTGAAACGCTCTTTGTCGGCGATTCACGCAACGATGTTCTGGCCGCTCGGGCCGCGGGCGTAAAGGTTGTTGCGGTCAGTTATGGCTACAATCACGGCGAGCCCATCGCCACGCAAAACCCGGATTTGCTGGTTGATTCACTGGACGCGCTCATATAGTCTTTCAGCCTTACTTCAGACCCTTTCGAGACGGATCAGCCGTGTTTGTCAGCAACCGCAAACTGATGAGAGTGATCAAGGCGCTCGCCCGCTGGCGTTGGCGCACCTGATTCTGCTTGCCTGCGCCCACCGCAGGTCTTCTCTGTTTGTGTGACAATTACCCGCCCCATGAGGCTGATCATGACCCAAGACGATTTCCTACGCCTGGCTGACCAGGGCTTCAACCGTGTACCTGTGGTACGCGAAGTGCTGGCAGACCTGGACACCCCGCTGTCCACCTATTTGAAACTGGCCGATGCGCCATACTCCTATCTACTCGAATCCGTGCAGGGCGGTGAAAAATGGGGCCGCTATTCCATTCTCGGGCTGCCGGCCCGTACCGTATTACGTGTTTACGGGCATAGCGCCCGTGTGCTGGTCGATGATGTCGAGACCGAGCGTCACGAATGTGAGGATCCGCTGGCCTTCGTTGAAGAGTTCAAGGCCCGCTACAACGTGCCCAGCATTCCTGGCTTGCCCCGTTTCAATGGCGGCCTGGTGGGTTATTTCGGCTATGACTGCGTGCGTTATGTCGAGCCGCGTCTGGCCCATTGTCTCAATCCCGACCCGTTGAATAATCCCGACATCCTGCTAATGGTCTCCGATGAGGTCGTGGTATTCGATAACCTGGCAGGCAAGCTGCACGCTATTGTCCTGGCTGATCCGACGGTTGAGCACGCCTTTGACCAGGCCAATGCCCGTCTTGACGAGCTGCTCGAGCAGCTACGTCAGCCGCTGGCCCCTCGCCGGCCGCTGTCGCTGGACAATCCGCCGGACCGGGACCTTGATTACCGCGCCAGTTTTACCCGTGAGGATTACGAGCGGGCGGTGGATACCGTCAAGGAATACATCCTGGCCGGTGATTGCATGCAGGTGGTGCCCTCGCAGCGCATGAGCATCGATTTTACCGCCGAGCCAATTGATCTCTATCGCGCGTTGCGTAGTCAGAACCCGACACCGTATATGTACTTCTTCAACTTTGGCGATTTCCATGTGGTGGGCAGTTCGCCGGAAGTGCTGGTACGGGTCGAGGACGGCGAAGTAACGGTTCGTCCGATTGCCGGTACACGCCCGCGGGGTATTACTGAAGAAGACGATCTGGCGCTGGAACGCGATTTGCTGGCTGATCACAAGGAAATTGCCGAGCACCTGATGCTGATCGATCTGGGCCGCAACGATGTAGGCCGGGTCGCGAAAGTGGGGCAGGTCAAGGTTACCGAGAAAATGGTGATCGAGCGCTATTCCAACGTCATGCACATCGTGTCCAACGTCAAGGGTCAGCTGCTCGACGACCTCAATGCCATGGATGCCCTGCGCGCGATCCTTCCTGCCGGTACCCTGTCCGGCGCACCGAAGATCCGCGCGATGGAAATCATCGACGAGCTGGAGCCGGTTAAGCGTGGCGTCTACGGCGGTGCGGTGGGTTACTGGGCGTGGAACGGCAATATGGATACTGCGATTGCAATCCGTACTGCGGTGATCAAGAACGGCGAGCTGCACGTGCAGGCCGGTGGCGGGATCGTCGCCGACTCCGTACCGGCACTGGAATGGGAAGAGACGATCAACAAGCGTCGTGCGATGTTCCGGGCAGTTGCCCTGGCTGAACAGTCGGTAGAGTGAGGAGCAAGCTATGTTACTGATGATCGATAATTACGACTCCTTTACCTACAACGTGGTGCAGTATCTGGGCGAGCTCGGTGCCGAGGTCAAGGTTATCCGTAACGACGAGATGAATGTCGGACAGATAGAGGCACTGAAGCCTGAACGCATTGTTGTTTCACCCGGCCCCTGTACCCCGAACGAGGCGGGTGTCTCGGTTGAGGTGCTCAGGCATTTCGCTGGCAAATTGCCGATTCTCGGCATCTGCTTGGGACATCAGGCCATTGGTCAGGCGTTCGGGGGTGATGTGGTGCGCGCCAGGCAGGTCATGCATGGCAAGACCAGTCCGGTTTTTCACGAGTGTCAGGGCGTGTTTGCCGGTTTGGCCAACCCCTTGGTGGTTACCCGCTATCATTCTCTTGTAGTGAGCCGCGATACATTGCCTGATTGTCTGGAAATGACCGCCTGGACTCAGCACGAAGACGGCTCGATCGACGAAATCATGGGTGTGCGTCATCGCGACTACATGATCGAGGGCGTGCAGTTCCACCCCGAGTCGATACTGACCGAGCAGGGGCACGAGCTGCTCGCCAACTTTCTCAAGCAGCAGGGCGGCCAGCGCGGCTAAAAAGAACAGGGAGTACCTATGGATATCAGGACAGCACTGGCCCAGGTGGTTGACCACATTGATCTGAGTACCGAGGATATGCGTGAGGTGATGCACGCTATCATGACCGGTCAATGCACCGATGCGCAGATCGGCGCCTTTCTGGTCGGCCTGCGCATGAAGGGCGAAAGTATTGACGAGATCACCGGCGCTGCGATGGTCATGCGCGAGCTGGCATCCGGCGTCCTCGTGACCGGTGACAGGGTAGTGGATACCTGCGGTACCGGTGGCGATGGCGCCAATATTTTCAATGTATCCACTGCCGCGGCTCTGGTCGTGGCTGCGGCCGGTGGCAAGGTGGCCAAGCACGGCAATCGCGCAGTCTCGGGCAAGAGCGGCAGCGCTGATCTGCTGGAAATCGCCGGAGTGAACCTGAATCTCACCCCAGAGCAGGTCGGACGGTGTGTGGAGGCGGTGGGTGTTGGCTTCATGTTTGCCCCAGCGCACCATAGCGCCATGAAACACGCTGTTGGTCCACGCAAGGAGCTGGGGCTGCGCACCCTGTTCAACATGCTGGGGCCGATGACCAATCCTGCTGGCGTGCGCCATCAGGTGATTGGTGTGTTTACCGACCGCCTCTGCAGGCCTATGGCCGAGGTGCTGAAGCGCCTGGGTAGCGATCATGTTCTGGTGGTCAGCGCCCGGGACGGCCTCGATGAGGTCAGTCTTGCCGCGCCCACCCACGTTGCCGAGCTGAAAAACGGTGAGATACTCGAGTACGATATCAGTCCCGAGGATCTGGGTATTGCCAGTCGCAGCCTGATAGGTCTGAGCGTCGAGGACGCGGCTGGTTCGTTAGCGCTGATCAACGATGCCTTGGGTAAGCGCAAGACCGAAGCAGGCGAGAAAGCTGCAGACCTGATTATCCTTAATGCTGGCGCCGCACTTTACGCTAGTGACCAGGCGTCGACCTTTCTCGAGGGTGTGCAACTGGCTTCCGATGCGCTGCACTCCGGCCTTGCCCGGGAAAAGCTCAACGAGCTGATTGCCTTTACCGATATTTTCCGCGAGGACAACGCCCAGTGACCATTCCCACGATTTTGCAGAACATCATTGCCCGCAAGCACGAGGAAGTGGCCGACCGGAAGGGGCGCTTATCCCTGGCTGATCTGGAGCGTGAGGCCGCCAGTGCTGATGCTCCGCGCGGGTTTACCGCGGCAATGCAGCGAGCTGCGGCCGCGAAGCGACCCGCGGTGATTGCGGAGATCAAGAAGGCTTCGCCGAGCAAGGGCGTATTGCGTGAAAACTTCGTGCCGGCCGAGATTGCTGCAAGCTATGAGCAGGGTGGCGCGGTCTGTCTGTCAGTCCTTACCGATATCGATTTCTTTCAGGGTAGTGACGACTATCTGCGTCAAGCCCGCGCGGCCTGTAGTCTGCCGGTGATCCGCAAGGATTTCCTGATAGATCCTTATCAGGTCGTCGAAGCGCGTGCGATGGGAGCCGACTGTATCCTGTTGATCGCCTCCGTGCTGGATGATGTGCAATTGGCTGATCTGGCTGCAGTGGCCCGCGAGCAGCAGCTTGATGTGCTGGTAGAGGTGCATGACGAGGAAGAATTGACCCGTGCATTGAATCTGGATACAACCCTTATTGGTATCAACAATCGTAACCTGCATACGTTTGAGGTGACTCTGGATACCACGCTTGAGCTGATTACCCAGGTGCCTACGGATAGACTGCTGGTCACTGAAAGCGGCATCCTTAGTCGCGCTGATGTCGAGTTGATGTGGGCCCATGAGGTGTATGGATTTCTGGTCGGAGAGGCTTTCATGCGCGCGTCAAATCCGGGTGGTGAGCTGAAGCGGCTGTTCTTCTGAGCCTGTGATGTGCCGTTGATATCTATTTTACTGATTGTTTCCAACTGATTATTGCGCTTTCAGTTTGCCTGGCTCGATGTGAGAATCATTCCACAGTAACTCGGGGTGGGCAGGATGCAAGTCAGAAACACCAAGGAAACATACGGACTACTAGCCGTCACTCTGCATTGGATTATTGCGCTGGGCGTAATAGGCATCGCGGTCCTTGGTCTGTGGATGACCGGGCTGGATTACTACAGTAATTGGTATCAGCTTGCGCCTTTCTGGCATAAAAGCATCGGTATTACCCTGGCGGTCTTGATTGTCCTGCGACTAATCTGGCGCCTGGCCAACCCCAAGCCTGCGCCCTTGGCGCATCACAAGCGCTGGGAAATCAATCTGGCCAGATTGATACATGGCCTGCTCTACGTCCTTCTGTTCGTCATTATCACCAGTGGATACCTCATCTCTACCGCCAAGGGGCGGGGCGTTAGCGTATTCGGCTGGTTTGAAGTGCCTGCGTTGATTACCGGTCTGCCTTCACAGGCTGACCGTGCCGGGTTCGTGCACTACTGGTTGGGTGTGACCCTGCTTGGATTGGTCGCATTGCATGCCCTGGGCGCGCTCAAGCACCATTTTCTGGACCACGATAGTACCTTGCGGCGCATGTTCGGCATGCGGCCGCGCTCAACTGAGGAGAAAAAACCATGAAGAAACTAATTGCCGGTATGGCCCTGGGTGGGCTTGTTGCCCTGAGTGGTGGATTGCAGGCCGCTGAGTACGCCATCGACAAGGAAGGTCAGCACGCCTTTATCAACTTCAAGATAAGCCACCTGGGCTACAGCTGGCTATATGGCGGTTTCAATGATTTCGATGGATCATTCAACTGGGATGCGGACAAGCCCGAAGAGAGTTCGGTCAATGTGGTGATCAATACTGCCAGTGTCGACTCCAATCACGCCGAGCGGGACAAGCACCTGCGTAGCGATGACTTTTTGAGTGTTGATGAGCATCCCCAGGCCATGTTCAAGTCCAAGTCCGTGGAAATGACTGGCGATGAAACTGCCAATATTACAGGTGACCTGACTCTGAACGGGGTTACTCGTCCGGTTGTGCTTGAAGCGCAGTTCATCGGTGAGGGCCAGGATCCGTGGGGTGGTTACCGTGCGGGCTTCGCGGGCACGACCACGCTGAAGCTGTCGGACTTCGATATCACCAAGGACCTTGGCCCTGCTTCCCAGGAAGTGGAGTTGATCCTCAGTGTGGAAGGTATTCGTCAGTAATCATTCCTGTGTAGCGCTCGGACGCTCACATGGGGCTCCGGGCGAAGTATCTCAAGCCGCCCGGTAACGGGCGGCTTCTTCGACTATCCAGTCCCTGAAAGCCTGCAGCGTAGCTGATTCCGCTTTTCGTTCCGGTATTACCAGATGGTAGGCATGATCGCTGTCAAAGCTGTGCGCGCAGGGGGTAATCAAGCGCCCGCTGTCCAGCTCGTCACGGATCAGGAACGGCGGGATCAGCGCCACGCCCATGCTATGTATGGCCGCCTTGGCCAGCATCGAAAAAAGTTCCAGCCGCGTACCGTTGAGGTCGTGCTCAACCCGCATGTCCAATGATCCGAACCACTGGCGCCAGGCGTAGGGACGAGTTGTCTGCTGCAATAACGGCAGCTCGGCAATTTGCGCGGGCTCCAGGCGAGTCTGGGGCGCGATCAGTCCGGGGCTGCAGACGGGCACGGGTGACTCCTGCATCAGGAAATGCGCTTCCGTACCCGACCAATCACCATCGCCGAAATAGATGGCCGCGTCGAATTCGGTGTCGGCAAACAGGAATGGGCGCGTGCGGTTGGTGAGGTTTACGGATACATGCGGGTGTTTCTGTAGAAAGTTCCCAAGTCGTGGGAGTAACCACTGGGTGCTGAAGGTGGGCACGGCAGCCAGCTCCAGCGTGGCGGTACCCTGATTACCCATGACCGAGAGGGTGTCTCTCTCTACTGCGTCGAGCCGGCTGCTGATCCGCCGGCTATAGGTCAGGCCGGCTTCAGTCAATTTCACCCCGCGTCGGGTACGGCGAAACAATTGCACATCCAGAAACTCTTCCAGATTGGCAATCTGACGGCATACTGCGCTTTGAGTTAGAGATAACTCCTCGGCCGCCTTGGTAAAGCTTTCGTGGCGTGCCGATGATTCAAAGCAGACCAGAGCCTGGGTGGGCGGTATCTTGCGGCGCATGTCGGTTCCTTCAGCGAAGGTGTTGGTCGAACGCTGGCAATTGGAAGCAAAGGCTTTCAAGCCTGGACCTCGGAACAATCGGCCAAAACACCCTGCTGTGCTTCAAGCTTGTTTCGGAGTTCCAAAATAGCACAGATAGCTGAGAAAAACGCGTTTGCTGCCAGAGCCCTTCAGGTCTAGTCTGTATCTATCCAAGGCGCCCTACGCGCCCCTGTTCCACCATTTTTACGGAGTTCACATGGCCGATTCCAAAGCACAATTCAACTGGATTGATCCACTTCTGCTCGAGCAGCAGCTCACAGAAGAGGAGCGTATGGTGCGTGACTCAGCTGCATCCTATTGCCAGGAAAGGCTGATGCCGCGGGTCCTTGAGTCGTTTCGTCATGAGCAGACCGATGCCGCGATCTTCCGTGAAATGGGCGAACTGGGACTGCTTGGCGCGACTATTCCGGAGGAATATGGCGGTAGCGGTCTGAATTACGTTTGCTACGGTCTGATTGCCCGCGAGGTAGAGCGGGTAGATTCCGGCTACCGCTCCATGATGAGTGTGCAGTCTTCCCTGGTGATGGTGCCGATCAACGAGTTCGGTAGCGAAGAGCAGAAGCAGAAGTACTTGCCGAAACTGGCCAGCGGTGAGTTCATCGGTTGCTTCGGTCTGACTGAGCCGGATCACGGTTCTGACCCAGGCTCCATGGTCACCCGCGCGAAGAAAGTCGATGGCGGTTACAAGCTTAATGGCGCCAAGATGTGGATTACCAATAGCCCGATAGCGGATGTGTTCGTTGTCTGGGGTAAGACCGAAGACGACGTTATCCGTGGCTTCATTCTCGAGAAGGGTTGGAAGGGTCTTAGCGCGCCAGCAATCAAGGGCAAGGTTGGCCTGCGTACTTCGATCACCGGCCAGATCGTGATGGAAGATGTATTCGTACCGGAAGAAAACCTCATGCCCGGCGTTACCGGCTTGAAAGGCCCGTTCACCTGTCTGAACTCGGCGCGCTATGGTATTTCCTGGGGCGCGCTCGGAGCTGCTGAGTTCTGCTGGCAGACCGCCCGCCAGTACACCCTCGACCGCAAGCAGTTCGGCCGTCCCCTGGCACAAACGCAGCTGATCCAGAAGAAGCTGGCTGACATGCAGACTGAGATCACCATGGCGCTGCAGGGCTGTTTGCGTCTGGGCCGCATGAAGGACGAGGGCACCGCAGCGGTGGAAATCACCTCGATGATGAAGCGTAACTCCTGCGGCAAGTCCCTGGACATCGCCCGGGTTGCCCGTGACATGCTTGGCGGTAACGGGATTTCGGACGAATATGGTGTTATCCGCCATGTGGTCAACCTTGAAGTGGTCAACACATATGAAGGTACCCACGACGTGCACGCGCTGATTCTGGGACGGGCACAGACCGGTCTGCAGGCATTTTTCTGAGTAACAAGGTCTGCCGTTGTAAGCTGGATGCCAGAAGCCAGGCAGAATTAGATTGATTGGGAATAGGGTGGTTTTGCTTTGTCCGGGTGGTTGACGGACGCAAAGCCGCCCCCGGTTACTTCCGGTCTTCAGCTTCTGACATCTAGCTCTCCCCTCAACGAGTACATCCCATGACCAGTGCGCTTGACGGTCTCAAAGTCCTCGATCTATCTCGTGTGCTGGCTGGCCCCTGGGCCGGGCAAACGCTCGCAGACCTGGGAGCGGATGTGGTCAAGGTAGAAAGACCTGGTTGCGGTGATGATACGCGCGCCTGGGGCCCGCCTTATTTGCGCGACGCAGAGGGTCGAGACACCTCGGAGGCAGCCTATTTCCTGTCGGCCAATCGCAATAAACGCTCAATAGCAATTGATTTCACGCAGCCAGCAGGTCAGGAGACTGTTCGCAGGCTGGTGGCCAGCGCTGACGTATTGATCGAGAACTTCAAGGTGGGCGGGCTGGCAGCCTATGGCCTTGATTATGCTTCTCTGTCTGCTATCAACCCCCGATTGATCTATTGTTCCATTACCGGTTTCGGTCAGGATGGACCCTATGCCGAGCGCGCGGGTTATGACTTCATGATCCAGGCGGTAGGCGGTTTGATGAGTGTGACGGGGCGTGCCGATGACGAAGTCGGTGCAGGGCCGGTCAAGGTTGGAGTGGCTGTTACGGATATCCTGACCGGGCTCTATGCCAGCAATGCCGTTCTCGCCGCCCTGGCGGAGCGCGAGCGCAGTGGTTTGGGTCAGCATATCGATCTGGCGTTACTGGACGTGCAAGTGGCCTGCCTGGCCAATCAGAGTCTCAATTACCTCAGCACAGGCAAGCCGCCGGAGCGCATGGGTAATGCCCATCCCAATATCGTGCCCTATGAGGATTTTCCCACTGCCGATGGCGATTTTATTCTCACTATTGGCAATGATGGCCAGTTTCGGCGCTTCTGCGAGGTGGCTGGGAAGCCGGAGTGGGCGGATGAACCTCGTTTTGCGACCAATGCGCAGCGTGTTGGTAACCGCAAGGTCCTGATACCGCTCATCCGCCAGATAACGGTTTTTCGTACTACCGCACAGTGGGTAAGTGCGCTTGGCGCGGCCGGCGTACCCTGTGGGCCGATCAATAATCTGGGCCAGGTATTTGAGGATCCGCAGGTGGTTTCTCGTGGCCTCAAGGTGAGCATGGCGCATCCCCTGGCCGGACAGGTCGACCTGGTAGCCAACCCTATTCGATTGTCGCGTACGCCAGTGCGCTACCGCAATGCACCTCCATTGCTGGACCAGCATGCTGAAGAGGTGCGACGCGATTGGCTGGGTGACGCTGAATAATCGGTATTCTCAGGGTATCAGCATGACCGGACTGTGGCTCTCTCGAGTCACGTACTCTGCGACGCTCCCCAGGGGAAGTTCACTGATTGGGGTGGCGCCGCGTTTGCCAATGATCAGCAGGGTTGGGTCTTCGTGCTGCGCGGCCTGGACGATGGCCTTGCCAGGGGACCCCTTCAAGCGTTGAACGGACACATTGGCAAACTCGCTACTGAGCGCTTCCAACACCGCATTGGCATCATTTTCACCCTCATCTACCCAGGTAGCCAGGCCGGGATTGCCCTTGCCCAGGAACTCACGGAAGCACTTTTCAGCATTCCGGCTGGACTTGGAGCCGTCAGTGGCAAGCATGACTGTGCCGTCGGGTTCAGCCACTTTGCTGTCCGTGGGAAGGATCAGCACCGGGATACGGGTCATGCGGGCAAGGTTGAGAGCAATGTTGCCGCGAAAAAGGGCATGCCCGGAAGAATGGCAGCGATTGAGTGCGATAACCATATCAGCCCCGACCTTGCGCGCTGCCTCCAGTAATTCAGATGCGGTAAACCCCCGTCCCAGAAGGTAGTCGACCTGCACGTTCAGGTCCGAGGAGAGCTGTTCTTTCAGCTTTTTCAGATGACCCTCAATGGCGCCTGGGCTGTCTTCGATATGCTGGCGCTTGTAGGTTTCCATTACGTGCACCAGGGTCAGCTTCTCCAGCCCCAGTAGTCTGATGGTGGAGGGAAGGTGGTCGAGGGTTTTTTCCCATCCGTCGGAATAGTCCACGCTGATAACACTGTGTTTGAACATAAAGTGGCTCCTTTTCTGGCAGCATAAGATTGCGGCACAGCGAATACGCGATTCGCGCTACTGAGCGGGCTCCAGATCGGCACAATCCGAAGACATCCATGTCGCTACTTGAGTATGTTCAATTGTGACTGGTTGGTTACCCGTCATACCCTGCATTGCCGCAGGTGCCTGTTCCGAGTCCATTTGCATGGTTCCGGTGCCGGTGAAGGTCGAACGCATTTCGCGACTACTCAATATAGTCAGCTCGCCCTGCATCTCACCGTTATAGCCCTCGCTACCTGCGCAGTTGCCAGCGATGGCCATGGTTGAACCGCTAACCTTGTTGATGGCCATCGAGCAATCCGGCATATCTTCACGAGCTCGCTTCAACAGGGCGTCGGGATTGGTCAGGTCCTCTGCCATTTGCGGTGAAATACATTCCATTTCTACGCCGGGATCAGCGTCGGTATTCATCATTTGCTCCATCATCTGCCTTTGCTGGGCAGGCAAGGCCTGGAGCATCTGCTGCTGGGCGTTGCGGATGGCCAATTGGAGATCCTGGCCATTGATCAGGGTCGTGGACTCCTGACGCCATAGTCCTGCCTCTGGCTCGGGTGAAATAGTCGCAGCCTGAACGGTGTTGAGGTAAACAGTAGTGACCATGCCGGCCAGCAAGGTATGCAGTTTCATGGGTGGGTCCTCGGAGCAATCATCATTCAGACTATAGACTCTGAGATCGAGTCCAGCCAAAAAATCAAACTCCGATGGTATATCTGTAACGGCGTACGCCGTCACCACTGTACCGACCATTGGCGGTCTATACTCACCATGGGAAATTCCCCGGATCACCCTTATTAGAGGAGCTGGATATGCGACGTTTATTCCTGTTTGCGGCCGCTTTTGTTATCAGTACACCATTGTTTGCGATGCATTGCCCTGCCGATATGGCCAAAATCGATAAGCAGCTTGAAAGCAACCCGCCCAGTGATCCCGCCGTGCTTCAGCAGGTGCTCACTTTGCGTGGTGAGGGCCAGCAACTGCACGAGGCAGGTAAGCATGCTGAGTCTGTAGAGATTCTTGACCAGGCCCAGGCCTTGCTCGATGGTTGAGCTCCTGTAGCTGCATAAAGGTTGGTCATGACATAAAAAAAGCGGACCTGGTAACAGGTCCGCTTTTTTATGCTTGCCGTGCCGGTATTGCTAGCGACCGAACAGAGCTGGCTTTTCGCGCTGAGGGCGGTTGCCAGCAGGCCTGCGCGGTGCATCAGACGACGGGGTGCTGGGTGCAATCCGGTTGCCCAGAGCCTGATGGCGGCGCTCTTCACTCACGCTGTCCTGCGGCTCACTGTTGGGGCGGGCAGCTCTCGGCGGCTGGTTGCTGCGCGGACGATCAGCGCGGGGTCGGTCACTGCGTGGCTTGTCGCTGCGCGGTTTGTCACCACGTGGCTTGTCGCCGCGGGTCTGCTGACCACGACCAGCGCCATTGGCCGGACGTTGGCCGCGACCGTTGGATGGAGCGCCACGTGCACGTTCTGGGCGGTCA
Organism: uncultured Halopseudomonas sp.; assembly: GCF_963977355.1. NCBI lineage: Bacteria > Pseudomonadati > Pseudomonadota > Gammaproteobacteria > Pseudomonadales > Pseudomonadaceae > Halopseudomonas > uncultured Halopseudomonas sp. Next base: position 91,173 of record NZ_CAXBOV010000001.1, read on the forward strand.
CTGTTCAGCTCGGCCTGGGCTGGAGCTTCAAATCCTTCGAGGCTGCCTTCTTCGATCTTCTGCTTGGTCATGCGCTCGATATCACGCAGCAGCTTCTCTTCGTCCTGGCTGACCAATGACACGGCGCCACCACTGCGTCCGGCACGGCCTGTACGGCCGATCCGGTGTACATAGTCTTCAGAGACGTTGGGCAGCTCAAAGTTGACCACGTGGGGCAGCTGGTCGATATCCAGGCCGCGGGCCGCGATATCAGTTGCTACCAGAATGCGCAGTTTGTTGGCCTTGAAATCGGCGAGTGCCTTGGTGCGAGCGCTCTGACTCTTGTTGCCATGAATCGCCGCTGCTGGCAAGCCGTTCTTGTCCAGGTACTCGGCCAGGCGATTGGCGCCGTGCTTGGTGCGGGTGAAGACCAGAACCTGTTCCCAGGCACCCATGGTGATCAGGTGAGCAACCAGAGCACGCTTGTGGCCGGCGGGTACCCGGTACACAGTCTGCGAAATACGCTCGACTGTGGTGTTCGGCGGGGTTACCTGGATGCGCGCCGGGTTGTTCAGCAGCTTGTTCGCCAGGTCGGTAATGTCCTTGGAGAAGGTGGCCGAGAACAGCAGGCTCTGGCGCTGCGTCGGCAGCTTGGCAATGACCTTTTTAACGTCATGTACGAAGCCCATATCGAGCATGCGGTCTGCTTCGTCGAGCACCAGAATCTCAACCTTGGACAGATCTACTGCGCGCTGTCCGACCAGGTCCAGTAAGCGACCTGGGCAGGCAACCAGTACATCCAGACCGGGAGCGATAGCTTTCATCTGCGGGTTGGCGCCAACTCCACCGAATACGCAGGCGGTTTTCATTGGCAGCTCGCCACCATAGGTGCGAAAGCTTTCATGTACCTGGGCTGCCAGTTCGCGGGTGGGAGTCAGCACCAGTACGCGAACCTGCTTGGGAGAGCGGCGTTGGCCCGCATCAGCCTGGCCGGCCGGGTAGAGTTTTTCAATGATCGGCAGTGCAAAGCCTGCAGTTTTGCCGGTACCGGTCTGTGCGGCAACCATCAGGTCGCGGCCTTCGAGTACTGCGGGGATGGCCTGGGCCTGTACGGGGGTGGGAGAGGTATAACCAGTGGCTGCAACGGCGCGCACAAGCACGTCGGACAAGCCGAGAGTAGCAAAGGACATTCAGATAACCCTGTGATGGCCGTTTGCGGAGCTAAATTGCCCGTGCGGCCGATGATGAAAAAAATGGAGGAATGAGATTCTAACAGAAACCGGGCTGTATCGCAGCTAAAACCTTGTAGGCCGCGTTGTCGCAGGCCATTCAGGGCATCAGCGTAAGTTTGCCGTCCTGATTTTCCAGGCGGTATCTGTGCAGGATGCGTTGATACTCTTCCGTCTTTTTGAAGGCTTTAAGTGCCACTGAGAATGTCTGGGCTGGCTCCTGCCACTGCGGCGCCTGGTGAAAAGCGAGATAGAAATCACTCTGACTCAGCGGCTCTGGATGGTAGGCGACCTGTTCGGTGAGACCCAGGGCGTGGCTGGTATAAAGTCCTACCGGGCGACTCATTGCGACCATGTCTACCCGGCCTCGCACCAGTTTTTGCAGGTTGGCTTCGAAGCTGGGCGCAGGTTCGCGATAAAACGCATCAGAGGAAATAAAAGCATCATTGTTGTAAAGGTAACCGGGAGACACGCCAATGACCAATCCGCTCAAATCGGTGAGGCTCTGGAAAGCATGGGGCCGTCGTCTGTCATGAAACAGCACGGTTTCATGGGTCGATAACGGCTCTGCGGTAAACAGATAATTGGCCGTATAGTCTGGATGTGGCGCGATATCCAGTATGGCATCGGCTTCCCCTTTTGCGACATCACGAAGCACGCGTCGCCAGGGTTTGAGCTTCCACTCCACTTCGTAGCCCATCTGCTTGAGCAGATGCTCGGAAATGTCCTTGTCTGCACCTTTGATTACACCGGCTTCGGCATATATGAAGGGCGGCCACTCTTCGGTAACAATCCGCAGGGAGTCGGCCAATGGTGAAGATGCCGCGATTAGCGACGCCAGAAACACACAGGTTTGCAGTCGCATCAGTGGTAGCGCTCCGTAGCAGGAGGGAGCTTTGGTTCAGCTCCCGCGCAAATTGCGCCACACGGCAAGGCTTGGCTCAGCTTGATTCAAGGTATAAAAATGCAGGCTTGGTGCTCCGCCGTCAATAAGCCGTTGGCATAATTGGGTAATTACTTCGTTACCGAAGGCTGCGATGCTCTCACTGTCGTCACCATAGGATTCCAGTTGTTTGCGTATCCAGCGTGGAATTTCTGCACCACAGGCATCGGAGAATCGTGCCAGTTTGCTGTAGTTGGTTATTGGCATGATGCCCGGCACTATGGGTATTTCTACCCCTGCCTTGCGCACACGCTCGACGAAATGAAAGTAGCAGTCGGCCGTGAAGAAATATTGAGTAATAGCGCTGTCCGCACCGGATTTTGCCTTGCGAATGAAGTTCTCAAGGTCCGCTTCAAAATGCCGGGCCTGTGGATGGGCCTCGGGGTAAGCGGCCACTTCAATATGAAAATGATCGCCGGTTTCATTGCGGATGAACTCTACAAGCTCGTTGGCATAGCGCAGTTCGCCGGAGGCTTGCCCCATGCCTGATGGTAGATCGCCACGCAGGGCGACAATACGCTTGATGCCTGACTCCCGATACAGGTTCAGCAGGTTGCGCAGGTCTTCCTTGCTATCCCCGACGCAGGACAAATGTGGTGCGGTCGGCACGCCTACCACCTGATCGAGCTGCAATACGGTCTTGAGAGTGCCGTCGCGCGTTGATCCACCTGCACCATAGGTAACCGAAAAAAACTCTGGGTTTTCGGCAGCCAGTACTTTTCCGGCGGCAATCAGCTTTTCGTGACCGGCCTCGGTCTTGGTCGGGAAGAACTCGAAGCTGACCGGAGCCTTATGGGTAATCTGTGTCATGCGGTTCCTGCCCTTAACAGTGAGGGCTTCTTGAATGGGTTTGTTGGCTTGCAAGCTAATGCTTACAGGCTGAAAAATTGAAGTCATCATGGTTGCTGAGCGGCTTGCCATCAGGCACCGGCAGGTATCTGATGGCAAGCTCTCTAGTACCGCACTTTTTCAGCTTTCAGCTGATTTTAGTAGCGATAATCTTCCGGCTTGTAAGGGCCTTCTACGCTAACGCCAATGTAGTCGGCCTGCTTGCTGGTCAGTTTGGTAATAACACCACCAAATCCTTTGACCATTTCCAGTGCGACTTCTTCGTCCAGCTTCTTGGGCAGTACTTCTACTCTCAGCAGCTCTGCTTTCTCTTCGGCTGACAGCTTGGCATAGCCCTGGCCAAACAAATGGATCTGCGCCAGTACCTGGTTAGCAAAGGAGCCGTCCATGATCCGGCTGGGGTGACCGGTGGCGTTGCCGAGGTTAACCAGACGACCTTCAGCCAGCAGGATCAAGTAGTCATCATTGGCGGCATCGAAGTTGGCCTTGCCGGTACGGTGTAGCTTGTGTACCTGTGGCTTGACCTCTTCCCAGTGCCAGTTGGCGCGGGTGTAGGCGGTGTCAATTTCGTTGTCGAAGTGGCCGATGTTGCAGACGATCGCACGCTTCTTCAGGGCGTTGAGCATATTGGCATCACATACGTTGACATTACCGGTGGTGGTTACCAGCAGGTCGGTACGACCCAGCACGTTGGTGTTGATGCACGCGGGAGTGCCGTCGTTAATGCCGTCATTGAACGGTGAAACCAGCTCGAAGCCATCCATGCAGGCCTGCATCGCACAAATTGGATCGACTTCAGTAACCTTGACGATCATGCCTTCCTGACGCAGTGACTGGGCCGAACCCTTGCCCACATCGCCATAGCCGATAACCAGTGCCTGCTTACCGGACAGCAGGTGGTCGGTGGCGCGCTTGATAGCGTCATTGAGGCTGTGACGGCAGCCATATTTGTTGTCGTTCTTGCTCTTGGTCACCGAGTCATTGACGTTGATGGCCGGGATCTTCAGCGAACCTTTCTTGAGCATCTCCAGCAGGCGGTGCACGCCAGTGGTGGTCTCTTCGGTGACGCCGTGGATCTTTTCGAGCATCTGCGGGTACTTGTCATGCAGGATGCCGGTCAGGTCGCCACCGTCGTCCAGCACCATGTTGGCATCCCAGGGCTTGCCGCCATGCAGGATGGTTTGCTCAATGCACCACTCGTACTCTTCTTCAGTCTCGCCTTTCCAGGCAAACACTGGGATGCCGGCGGCGGCAACTGCTGCTGCGGCGTGATCCTGGGTGGAAAAGATGTTGCAGGATGACCAGCGTACTTCAGCGCCCAGCTCAGTCAGTGTTTCGATCAACACGGCAGTCTGGATGGTCATGTGGATACAGCCAATGATCCTCGCGCCCTTGAGCGGTTGGTCAGCTTTGTATTTGCGGCGCATAGCCATCAGAGCCGGCATTTCCGACTCGGCGATGATGATTTCCCGGCGACCGTAGTCGGCCAGACTGATGTCAGCAACTTTATAGTCGTTGAAGCCTGCAGGTTTGATTACAGCACTCATGCGATTACTCCATTCGTAGTTAGCGAATGGGCGCGGTTACGTGTTTAGTGACACCATCCGAGCCTGACGACCTGTTGGCGATAATGCGCCTGGCCGCTGCAGCGCCCCTCGGATGGGGTCAGAATCGGTTTACAGTCCGGCGTCGGTCCTCAAGGCCTCGGCGCGGTCGGTCTTTTCCCATGGGAAGGTGGTGAAAGTGTCGCCATTCACCGTAATCTCCTCGGGCGTGCGGCCAAAGTGACCATAGGCCGCTGTTGCACGGTACATCGGGTGGAGCAGATCGAGCATGCGCGTGATCGCATAGGGGCGCAGGTCGAAGTGCTCGCGCACCAGCTTGATGATCTTGTCATCGCTGATCTTGCCGGTGCCAAAGGTGTTGATCGACATTGATGTAGGCTGGGCCACACCGATCGCATAGGAGACCTGGATTTCGCAGCGCTCGGCCAAGCCAGCGGCAACGATGTTCTTGGCCACGTAGCGGCCAGCGTAGGCGGCGCTGCGATCGACCTTGGACGGATCCTTGCCGGAAAATGCACCGCCACCGTGGCGGGCCATGCCGCCGTAGGTGTCGACAATGATCTTGCGTCCGGTCAGGCCGCAATCACCCACCGGGCCGCCGATCACGAACTTGCCGGTGGGGTTGATGTGATACTGGGTGTCGGCGTGCAACAGGTCCGCAGGGATTACGTGACGGATGATGTTTTCCATCACTGCCTCACGCAGATCGCCGAGGCTGATTTCTGGGTTGTGTTGCGTCGACAATACAATGGCATCGATGCCCACGACCTTGCCGTTGTCATAACGGCAGGTGACCTGGGATTTCGCATCCGGGCGCAGCCATGCGAGGGTCCCGTTCTTGCGGATTTCTGACTGACGCTCGACCAAACGATGGGCAAAGGTGACAGGTGCAGGCATCAGTACATCGGTTTCGTTGCTGGCATAGCCGAACATGAGACCCTGGTCACCAGCACCTTGATCCTCAGGCTTCTGACGGTCCACGCCCTGGGCGATGTCAGGTGATTGCTTGCCGATGATATTGATAACGCCGCAGGTGTCGCCGTCATACCCGACTTCGGATGAGGTATAGCCAACGTCCTTGATCACGTTGCGTACCAGGTCTTCCAGATCCACCCACGCGCTGGTGGTAACTTCTCCACCAACTATGGCTACACCGGTTTTCACCATGGTCTCGCAGGCAACGCGTGCATGCTTGTCTTCGCTGATGATCGCGTCGAGCACGGCGTCGGATATCTGGTCTGCGAGTTTATCCGGGTGGCCTTCGGAGACCGACTCGGAGGTGAATAGGGAGTAATCGCTCATTATGCGGTGCCTCTTGTTGTCAATTCGGGTTTGGAGTACTGCTGTACCTGGATCTGGAATCCGTTGCGCAAACCGATATACAGGCTGCCTCCAGGAGTCAGTCCGGCATCAACAGCCCAGCGATTCAAATCGTCCTGATCAAAGCCCAGCCAGAGATCGCCGCAGGTGTCACGCACCCAGCTTTGGTCGTGGCTGCAAAGCTCGGTCAGGATAAGACTGCCACCAGGTTCTATCAGGTGGGTAAAGCGTTTGAGGGCTTCCGCCGGCGCAGGCATATGATGCAATACCATGTTGCATACCACGCAATCAGCGAGGGGCAGCGAAGGCTGTGAGGCCAGCGCGTCCGCCAGCAGGCACTCGACATTCCCGAGACCGGCGTCGGTGCACTGTTGGCGGGCTCGATCCAGCATCGAAGGTGCGTTGTCCATGCCGATTACCCGATCAAAGCGACTGGCCAGATCCGGTAGAAAACCACCTTCGCCAGGGCCCACCTCTATTGCCAAGCCTTGGGCTGGCAAGCGCAGGCCATCGATCAGGGCAAGCAACGGCTCGCGATAAAGGCCGAAGTGCGCAATCAGATCCTGCTGTGCAGGGGTGCCATCGGCAAAGCGGGCAAAGAACTGGCGGGACATCTCGGCGCGCTGACCATGGATGATCCCTATTGAATTTTGCAGCGCTGCGCTGAGCGGTAATTCGTCCAGGCCGCCAAGCAGGGCTTCATGCACATTCGACCAATGGCTGGTGGTGTCGGGCAGGCTACGGCGATAAAAAATCGAGTTGCCTTCGCGACGGGTGCTGACCAGGCCGGCGTTAGCCAGGACCTTCAGATGATGGCTCATGCCCGACTGGCGCATGGTGAAAATCTGCGCCAACTCCAGTACACCGAATGAGTCATTGCGCAACGCGCGCAGAATATCCAGACGCAATACGTCACCGGCGGCCTTGCACAGGGCCGCCAGTTGATCAGTCTGGCTGGAATGGAGCGGCGCAAGCTGCGCTATTTGAGTCATGCGGTCAGTGTAGGGGCGTGAATGGAAAGGCGCAAGATCTATATCAAAATAGTTTGATATAGGCGTGGATTTGGCGATTCAAGCGGGGCGCTTCAATCGGGCTAGGGGTTTTCATTGCCCGTCGACGCTGTTTGCGCGAAAATGCCGGGCCTTGTAACTGGCCGGGGATGATCCGCTGGCCAGCCAATCTGTCAGCCTCACAGGAGTTACCCATGCCCAGCCGTCGTGATCGAGCCAATGCCATCCGTGCCTTAAGCATGGATGCCGTGCAGAAAGCCAACAGCGGCCATCCCGGCGCGCCGATGGGCATGGCCGATATTGCCGAAGTATTGTGGCGTGATCACATGAAGCATAATCCGCTGAACCCGCAGTGGGCGGACCGTGATCGCTTCGTGTTGTCCAACGGCCACGGCTCGATGCTGATTTACTCCCTGCTGCACCTGACCGGCTATGACTTGCCGATTGATGAGCTGAAAAACTTCCGCAAGTTGCATAGCAAAACGCCTGGGCATCCCGAGTACGGCTACACCCCTGGAGTCGAGACAACCACTGGTCCGCTGGGGCAGGGGCTGGCCAATGCTGTGGGTTTTGCGTTGGCCGAGAAGGTCATGGCTGCGCAGTTCAACCGTCCCGGTCATGATGTGGTTGATCACCACACCTATGTGTTCATGGGCGATGGCTGCCTGATGGAGGGTATTTCCCATGAGGTTTGCTCGCTGGCGGGCACGCTGGGACTCAACAAGCTGATTGGCTTTTATGACGACAACGGCATCTCGATTGATGGTGAGGTGCATGGCTGGTTCACCGACGACACGCCCAGGCGCTTCGAGTCATACGGCTGGCTGGTGATTCGTAATGTCGATGGTCACGATGCCGACGAGATCAAGATCGCGATCGAAACCGCGCGCAAGAGCGACAAGCCAACACTGATCTGCTGCAAGACCATCATCGGGTTCGGCTCCCCCAACAAGCAGGGCAAGGAAGAATCCCACGGCGCTGCATTGGGTGACGACGAGATAGCCCTGACCCGCGAACAACTGGGCTGGAAGCACGGTCCCTTCGAGATTCCCGACGATATCTATGCTGAATGGGATGCTCGCCAGTCAGGCAGCCAGGCCGAACAACAGTGGAATCAGCGCTTCGCCGCCTACCAGACCGAATTTCCTGAACTGGCTGCTGAATTCCTGCGCCGCATGGCCGGCGAACTGCCGGCTGACTTTGCCGAAAAAGCCTCCGCATTTATCCGCGATGTGGCTGACAAGGGCGAGTCGATTGCCAGTCGCAAGGCGAGCCAGAACAGTCTGAACGCCTTTGGCCCGCTTCTTCCCGAGTTGCTTGGCGGCTCCGCTGACCTTGCCGGTTCCAACCTGACCCTGTGGAAAGGTTGCAAGGGTGTTACCCAGGAAGATGCCTCCGGCAACTATATTTATTACGGCGTGCGCGAGTTCGGCATGAGCGCGATCATGAATGGCGTCGCGCTGCACGGCGGTCTGATCCCCTACGGCGCCACCTTCCTGATGTTCATGGAATATGCCCGCAACGCGGTGCGTATGTCGGCTCTGATGAAAATCCGGGTGCTCTACGTATTTACCCACGACTCGATCGGTCTGGGCGAAGACGGTCCTACCCACCAGCCAGTGGAACAGTTGACCAGCCTGCGCACTACGCCGAACCTGGACACCTGGCGTCCGGCCGACACTGTTGAAGCCGCGGTTGCCTGGAAATGCTCTCTGGAACGCAAGGGTGGCCCCAGCGCGCTGATCTTCTCTCGGCAGAATCTACCCCACCAGTTGCGTGACAACGAGACTGAAGCGGCGATTGCCCGAGGCGGTTACGTGCTCAAGGCCTGTGAAGGCGAGCCGCAGCTGATACTGATTGCCACCGGTTCCGAGGTCGGGCTGGCCATGCAGGCCCACGCGAAATTGACCGAGCAGGGTTATCGTGTGCGGGTAGTATCGATGCCATGCACCAGCGTCTTTGACCAGCAGGATGCAGAGTATCGTCAGGCAGTATTGCCCCTGGAAGTGGGTGCGCGCATTGCCATCGAGGCTGGCCATGCCGACTTCTGGTACAAGTACGTGGGGCTGGACGGCCGTATTATCGGCATGAACAGCTTTGGCGAATCTGCGCCGGCAGCTGCACTGTTTGAAGAGTTTGGCTTTACGGTAGACAATATCCTGGCTGCCGCCGACGAGCTGCTCGAGGAGTGATGCCCCAACGCACTCCTTTTCGCATCGCCCTTAACGGTTACGGCCGGATAGGGCGCTGCGTGCTTCGCGCTCTGCATGAGCGCGGGGGCGAAGGTATGCAGATCGTGGCACTCAACGATCTGGCCGATCATGCCAGTATCGAATATCTGACCCGCTTTGATTCCACGCATGGTCGCTTTCCCGGCAAGGTGTCCTTTGAGGGCCAGCATCTGCAGATCGACAACCAATCCATCCAGGTGCTTCGTCAGTCCGACCCGGAAGGTATTGATTGGCGCGCCCTGGACATAGACGTGCTGCTTGAGTGCTCAGGCGAGTACACGACGCGGGAGGAGGCATTGCGCTTCAGTCACGCGGGTATTCCCCGCGTGCTGTTTTCCCAGCCGATGGCTAACGCCGAAGCAGTAGATGCCACTGTGGTTTTTGGCGTGAACGAGTCGCAGCTACCAGATGACGCGCGACTGGTCTCCAATGCTTCGTGCACCACCAACTGCAGTGTTCCTGTGCTCAAGTTGCTCAATGAGCAGATCGGGCTCGAATATGTATCGATTACCACCATCCACTCGGCGATGAACGACCAGCCGGTTATCGATGCCTATCACCATGACGACCTGCGGCGCACGCGCTCTGCCTTCCAGTCAATGATTCCGGTATCTACCGGATTGGCTCGGGGTATAGAGCGGCTGATGCCGGAACTGTCTGGCCGAATTCAGGCCAAAGCGATAAGGGTGCCGACGGTTAATGTCTCGGCGCTGGACATTACGCTGCAGATGCGCCGCGATACCAGTGCCGAAGAGGTTAATCGCCTGCTCGAAAGCGCGGCGAGTGGAGCGTACTCGGGACTGATTGACTACACCGAGATGCCCCATGCCAGTTGTGATTTCAATCATGACCCGCATTCGGCGGTTGTGGATGGCAGCCAGACCCGGGTTTCCGGTCCACGCATGGTCAATCTGCTGGTGTGGTTCGATAACGAGTGGGGCTTTGCCAACAGGATGATCGATGTGGCGGGCTACTGGCTCAGGAAGTGATTAGGTACCCTGACCGATAGTCCTGCGCGGACTGTCCGGGAAGGATTTGGATTCTGATATTGATAAACAAGGAGTCGGTAATGAGCGTATTGACGATGGGCGAGCTGGATCTGAAAGGACAGCGGGTGCTGATTCGCGAAGATCTCAATGTGCCGGTCAAGGATGGCAATGTGCAGAGCGATGCGCGCATCCTTGCCGCACTTCCGACAATCAGACAGGCCCTGGAAAAGGGTGCTGCTGTTATGGTGTGTTCGCATCTGGGACGGCCTGAGGAGGGTGTATTCAGCGAGGCAGATAGTCTGGCGCCGGTAGCGGCTTACATGAGCAAGGCGCTGGGGCGAGATGTCCCGCTGATCACTGATTATCTGGCCGGTGTGGAAGTAGAGCCGGGTCAGGTTGTTCTGCTTGAAAACGTGCGTTTCAACCGTGGTGAGAAAAAGAACGATGACGAGTTGGCCCAGCAGTATGCCGCGCTATGTGACATTTTCGTCATGGATGCCTTCGGTACTGCCCACCGCGCCCAGGGTTCAACCCACGGTGTGGCCAAATTTGCCCGCGTCGCCTGCGCAGGCCCGCTTCTTGCCGCTGAACTGGATGCTCTGGGCAAGGCGCTGAAACAGCCAGCGCGCCCGATGGCCGCCATTGTCGCCGGCTCAAAGGTCTCGACCAAACTGGATGTACTCAATGCCCTGTCTGAAAAGTGTGACCAGCTGATCGTGGGTGGTGGCATTGCCAATACCTTCCTGGCGGCTGCCGGTTACCCGGTAGGCAAGTCCCTGCATGAGGCTGAACTGCTGGACACTGCCCGTGACATCGCCGCCCGTGTCAGTGTGCCATTGCCAACCGATGTGGTGGTGGCCAAGGCCTTTGCCGAGGATGCCGAAGCGACCGTCAAGCTGATCGATCAGGTGGCCGAAGACGACATGATTCTCGATATCGGCCCGCAGACATCCAAGCACTTCGCCGAATTACTGAAATCAGCGGGGACTATCCTCTGGAATGGCCCGGTGGGCGTATTTGAATTCGATCAGTTCGGCGAAGGCACCAAAGCCCTGGCGCTGGCTATTGCAGATAGCCCGGCATTCTCTATCGCAGGCGGCGGCGACACTCTGGCTGCGATCGACAAATATGGCGTAGCTGATCGTATATCCTATATTTCTACCGGTGGAGGCGCTTTCCTGGAGTTCGTCGAGGGCAAGGTTCTGCCTGCGGTACAGATACTCGAAGACGCCGCTGCCAGCGCCAGCAAGCTCTGATGAACTGACTTTCGCCGAGCCGGCTCCGGAGCCGGTGCGGCTGGTAACTTGCAGCCAACCGCCAGGTGCGGCAGGCTAATATCCAACTTTTGTACCATTTCGTTCAGGAGAACATTCATGGCTCTTATCAGTATGCGCCAGATGCTGGATCACGCGGCCGAGTTCGGCTATGGAGTGCCAGCCTTCAACATCAACAACCTCGAGCAGATGCGCGCCATCATGGAGGCTGCGGACAAGACCGATTCACCGGTTATCGTTCAGGCTTCCGCGGGTGCTCGCAAATACGCCGGGGCACCTTTCCTGCGTCATTTGATTCTGGCCGCTATCGAGGAGTTTCCGCACATCCCCGTGGTCATGCACCAGGACCACGGTACTACGCCGGCGATTTGTCAGCGCTCCATCCAACTGGGATTCTCCTCGGTGATGATGGACGGCTCATTGTGCGAGCTGGGCAAGAATCCAACTGAATACGATTACAACGTCGATGTCACTCGCCGAACGGTTGAAATGGCCCACGCCTGTGGCGTATCCGTCGAGGGTGAGCTCGGTTGTCTGGGTAGTCTGGAGACAGGGCAGGCCGGTGAGGAAGATGGGATCGGTGCGACCGGTATTCTGGATCACAGCCAGATGCTGACTGACCCTGAAGAGGCGGCTGACTTCGTCAAGCGCACCCATGTGGATGCGCTGGCAATCGCGATCGGTACCAGTCATGGCGCCTACAAGTTCACCAAGCCGCCAACGGGGGATACCCTGGCGATTGATCAGATCAAGGCTATTCACGCGCGCATTCCCGACACCCACCTGGTCATGCACGGCTCCTCTTCAGTTCCTCAGGAGTGGCTGGCGATCATCAACCAGTACGGTGGTGACATCAAGGAAACCTATGGCGTTCCGGTCGAGGAAATCGTCGAAGGTATCAAGCACGGCGTACGCAAGGTCAACATCGATACCGACCTGCGTCTGGCATCTACTGGTGCGATGCGTCGACTCATGGCTCAGAATCCGAGCGAGTTTGATCCGCGCAAGTTCTTTGGCGAAACGGTCAAGGCCATGCGTGACATCTGTATTGCCCGCTATGAAGCCTTTGGCGCTGCCGGCAATGCTTCAAAAATCAAGCCGGTCAGTCTTGAAGTCATGTACCAGCGTTACGCCAACGGTGAGCTGGATCCCAAGATTAATTGAGCTTGAGCGTTTCCAGACAGCTGCAGCGAGGAGTACCTATGCGCACGCCAGACGAAGAGCCTGACGAAGCCTTTGCACGGGAAAGGCTGGTCGAGGCAATCGAGAACCAGCTTGCCGCCGACCAGCCGCAGGCCGCTCAGGCAACGCTGAACAAACTCACTCTGGTGGGATACGCGAGGGAGGAGAGCATAGAGCTGATGGCCAGTGTACTGGCCCATAGCGTCGGGGTAATGCTTGATCGGGATGCTCCCTTTGACATGCCTGCTTACGAGCAGGCTTTGCGTAATTTGCCTGAACTACCGGAAACTACCCTCCAAGTGAAAGAACAAGAACAGGAAAAATGATCGATGTTATTGACGGTCCTGCGGGTGATTTTTTTCTATGTGATTGGCGTGTTGCTGGCGACTGTTCTGGGTTCCATTGCACAAACGCAGATTAATCTGTGGGAGCTGCAGCAGTTGGCAGTTTCGTTCCCCTGGGCCGAGCGGCTTGCCGTCACTCTTGGTGATCTCGCTGGTTTCACGCCGTTTTTTGGTGTGATGGTGGCGGTGTCCTTTTTGGTGGCACTACCCGTAGCTCAGGGGCTGGGCAAGATATTCAAGCCCTGGCGCTGGTTGTTGTTTTTTCTCGCTGGCGCGGTGGGCATCTGGGTGGCTTGTCTGGTGGCCAACTATGTGTTGCCGATGCCAACCTTCATTGCCGCCACGCGGGAGACACCCGGACTATTGATACTGATGGCGTCCGTGGGTATTGGAAGCTGGCTTTTTGGCAGGCTGACCCGTCCGCCGGCCAAGCGTGGTTTGCGCGTTCTGGGTTGACACCCAGTCATCGGAGATTGAAGCATGAAGAGCAAGAGCACGTTACTCACTGCGGCCTTGGCAATGGCTTTTGCTGGCGCGGCACAGGCAATTGATTACCAGATTGAGACAGTAGCCGAGGGGCTTCAGTTTCCCTGGTCCCTGGCATTCCTGCCGGATGGCGGGATGCTGGTAACCGAACGGGCCGGGCAGCTGCGGTACATCAGTGCAGAGGGAGAGTTGCAAGATGCACCGATCGAAGGAGTGCCCGAGGCGTTTGTCAGCGGCCAGTCAGGGCTGTTTGAAGTCGCTTTGGATCCTGACTATGCCAGCAACAAGCGCATCTTCCTCAGTTACGCCTGTGGCACTCTGGAGGCCAACCATACGTGCCTGAGCAGCGCCACCCTCGCTGACGGTGTGCTGCAAGGTGTGGAAGAGCTATTTCGGGTTCAGCCTGCCAAGGCGGGCAGCGCCCACTACGGCGGACGCATGGCATTTCTGGCGGATAACTCGCTGCTGCTGACTCTGGGAGACGGTTTCGATTACCGCGAAGAAGCGCAGAAAACGTCCAGCCACATAGGCTCTATAGTGCGCTTGAACCGTGATGGCTCGGTGCCGGAAGACAATCCTTTTATTGGTCAGGAGAATGCGCAGCCGGAGCTTTACAGCATTGGCCATCGCAACGTACAGGCGATTGTCTATGATGCGCAGAACGATCGGGTTCTCGCCCATGAACATGGTCCTCGTGGCGGCGATGAACTGAATCTGGTCGAGCCAGGCAATAACTATGGCTGGCCCAAGATCACTTTCGGCGTGGATTACAACGGAGCTGCCATCAGTCCTTATACATCCCTGCCGGGACTGGAGCAGCCAATAGTGCAATGGACTCCTTCGATCGCTCCATCGGGTATGACCCTATACCGTGGCGAGCAATTTCCTGCCTGGAACAACAGTCTGATGATCTCGACCCTGGCTGCGAGGAATGTACGCAGAGTCGCAATGAGCGGCACTGAAGTCGTTTCGCAGGAAGTCCTTTTTGAAGAGCTGGGTAGCCGCTTCCGTGATGTGCGTACTGGTCCGGACGGTAACTTGTACCTGCTTACCGATGCAGCGGCGGGCAAGGTTCTGAAGGTAGTACCTGCGCAGTGAGCAAGATATCTGATCGACCGCCAGCCTGATCGGTCAGATAGTCGGGTCGGCGGTATGGAAACTGACGCCGGCTCTACCGCTGAGCTTGCGTGAAAAGCGAGCCGAATCTGCCTGGCGCAGCAGCAAAGGTAGATCCAGGTCCGCCGCATGGGTCAGAGTGACGCCGATATTGACACCCACTGAAACACTCTGACCCTCCAGTTCAACGCTGGTTGCAAGGGTATCAAGTAACCTTTCTGCAATCATTCTGGCCTGCTCTGAATCCGAGACGTCATCAGCCACAAGAACGAACTCATCGCCACCAAGACGCGCCACGAAGTCGGTCTCCCTTGCAACGTCTGTCAGCCGCTCCGCCATCACGCACAGAATAGTGTCTGTAGTGGTATCACCTAATTGGTCGTGTAGCTGTTTGAACCCGTCAAGGTCGATCAGCATGACGGCAAGGGGAGTGGGTCGTCGTCTGCTGTGACGCAAGGCATTATTGATATGCTGGTCCAGCGCCGCGCGGTTGGGTATTCCTGTTAGGTGGTCTTCAAAGGCTGCATTCTTTAACTTCAGGTTGGCTTCATCCCGCTCGCGTTTTACTTCCTGAAGCTGCTGTTGAGCTTGCTCATGGGCGCTCGTCAAGTACCCTATTCGAGCTTCTCCCTCGCGTATCTGGTGTTTTTCCTGACAGAAGGTTCGCCAGACCAGCGCGAGGGAGGTCACCAGCATGCTGGCGACACTGCAACTCTGAATCGCCAGGTCGGCAAGTAAATAAGCTGGCATAAGGCCCGTTGCCCTAAATGCGAACAGAGCGATAGCGAAAGCGACAAGTAATGCGCCCAGCAAGAAAAGTCTGGCTGCGGGAAGCTGGAGGCGGACGGCGCGTATCAGGCAGATCGCCGCAAAGGCGGTGCTTATTATGGCCAGCCAGGGTATCGAGCGGCTGACCCAGCCCGCTGAGATAAACAGGCTGGCCAGGGCGAGAATCATGCTGATTATGACCAGCACATCAAATAGCACTCGCCAGGTGCTTGCCTCTATCTTGTCCAGGAAAAGGTTGCGCAAAAGGAGCAAGGCGCAGCCGTTTGCCGCGGTCAGTCCAAAGGGCAGGAGGCGGGTGCCCCATTCGCCAGCCTCGGGCCAGAGATACCGCCCTCCAAGCCCGGAAAACGCAACGATTCCCAGTACAAACAGGATCAAGTGAGAGCCAAAAAGAAAGTAGTTCTGATCGCGAAACAACCATGCTGCGGCCAGATGATACAAACCCATGCCCAGGAGTAATCCGCAGTAGAGCGTAACCATTGCCGTGCTGCTGACGCTATGGCTTGCGAAGGATGCCGGTGACCGAATCTGGCTGGTGACGCCGAGGCTGCCTACAGATTCGGTGCGCAAATACAGAGTTGCCTGTTCTCCCGGCGCCATCTTGAACATGAAAACCGCATTGCGGTGCGGTGAGTCACGCTCGGACAAGGGCACGCCCAGGCCGCTTGTGCGCGCGGGATGGCCGGCGCGGTAAAGGGTGACCTTGCTCAAGGAAGAATACGGAAAATACAGATGCCAAAGTGTCTCGCGCTGCGCAACGGACTGGACATTGATCTTCATCCACAGGGCGTCGGAGCTGTAGCCAAAATGCATGTTGCTGTAATTGGACGCCGCTGCCCAGGCTCCTGATCCAGAAAGAATTTGCTCGAAAGATGTCTGTGCGTCGGTACGTTTCAGCTCAAGCCATGGCTGAAGGTCAAGGGTCTTTTCGTCACCCTCAAGCTTCAGGATTCGCGATTCGGGTTGAGCGACGGTCCAGGATGACCAGCAAAGAACAAGCAGACAGCAAATGACAAGATACTGACACCTGGCCATGCTGTTGGAGATTCTTTTAACCTTATCCCTCATGGCTTGATTCTCGTGGGCTGAGAGTCGGTATGCAATACGACCCCATGACGCCCACTGCGTTTTCGTTGGTACATGGCCTGATCTGCCTGACGCATGAGGGTCTCCACGTCAGGCTCCACGCCGTTGCTCAGACTGATCCCCACACTGGCGCCCACGCTGACGCTGATACCGTCCAGTTCCAATGGCATGCTCAGCGCGTCAAGTAGTCGTTGACCCTGTTGCAATGCGTCGTCCTGATCAGCAATACCTTCGCTGATCAATATAAATTCATCACCGCCCAGCCGGGCGACCAGGTCGGTCTGGCGGGCACATTCGGACAGTCACGAAGCAATACCGACCAGTACCTGATCTCCCACGTCGTGCCCTAGCTCATCATTGATTGTCTTGAAGCCGTCCAGATCAATCAGAATCAATGCGAGCAATTCGCCTCGCCGCGCCGTGCGCTGCATTGCCTGGGGCAAATGCCGGCCAAGTGCGCTGCGGTTGCCCAGTCCGGTCAAGGGGTCCTGCATGGCCAGGAGCTCAAGTCGCTTGTTGGCCGCGGCCAGAGCCTCAGTGCGCTCGGCCACGCGCAGCGCCAGGACTCGCTCTTGATGGACGAGTGCCTGCACAACCTGCTTCTGCGCCGAGAGTGCCTGTAACTGAGCCTGTTCCTTGAGCCGCTTGAGTTCGTTGAAGCGTGCCGCCAGACCCAGCGATAGAAGCAGCATTTCAACCGCCGAGCCGATCTGCATCGCATTGACCGTGACGAAGTTGGAGGGAATCAAGCCGAAATTACGCAGACCCAACAACATGCCGCCTACCAGGAGCATAAGCCACGCAACCACGAAGATCCGTGACCCCGGGACGCCCTTGATGACGCAAACCACGCCAGCTGTGAAAAGCACTACCGTAGTCAGTACACCGGTGACCGACATCAATTGCAAGGCAGGTTGAATAGGAATGAACATGGTTATCAGCGTGGCCAGCATCGCCATCCAGGCAAAGATCGCAAGGAGGGAGTCCAGTGGAGGTGTTCGCCGTGCGGTATCCAGAAACGAACGCGCGAAGAGGACACCTACTGCGGCTGAAAGGCTTAGGCCGACAGGCAGGACACGGTTGCCGTACTCGCCAAGGCCGGGCCAGATGAATTGCGCGCCCAGACCGTTGATTGCCCCTACCCCGGCGCCAAAGGCAATTACAAAGCACACATACAGGACAAAGGAGCGTTCGCGCAGCACGGCAAACAACAGCAGGTTGTAAATGGCCAACGCCAGTAGCATGCCGAAGTAGAGCGCGAGAATCGCATAGCTTGCCTGACTTTCTTCGTAGAAGTGTTCTGCCTGCCATAACTGGGCATCCAGTGTCAGACTGCCCTCTGATTTTGCGGCTATGAGCAACGTGCGGGTTTCGCCGGGCTCCAACCGTACTCTGAATATGGGGTTGCGATGCTTCATGTCCCGTTGTTGGTAGGGTAGCGTATCGCCCTGGTGCTGTATCAGGGTGCCGCCCTTGCCTGCGTCGTAAAGGCTTACCCTGTCCAGCGAGGGATAACGCATTTCGAGAACCCAGTCGGTAGTACGGTCGGCAGCAGACACCACTTTGATTTTTAGCCAGAGACGATCGCGGGTATAACGGAAGTTAAGCCCCTCGCGCTGGGACGCGGGACGAAACAGGGAGGGTTGCTCCATCACCTCGGCGGGCTGAAGCTGGCGCTCCTGATCACGAAAGTAGCTGATATGGGGTTGCAGGTCGGAAATCAACCGCGTCTTGTTGTCGACAACAAGAGGCGTCGAGGCGTGAGCGCCAAGGCCGAGGAGCAATAGCCAGATCAACGCGAAACTACGCATTGCGCAATGGCGCAGGCCCCTGGACGGTCGAACGTGGGTTGATAAGACCATATGTGAAGTGTGACCTGAATCCCTGGTGTTTCATCATCGGCGGCCGGCGTTCTCTGCCGGGCGGGCTGAGGCGTTAATCAGCAGTGTGGGTGATTTGATTGGATTGCTCTAAGCCCGACTATAGGTCTGCGCTGGTGTCGGCGTCAAACCCTGCCGCCGAACGTTGCGCTTGTTGGCGGAAACCGCGGGGTGTGACTCCCAGCCAGCGGCGGAAGGTACGACTGAAGTTGGTCGGATCCAGATAGCCCAGTTGCTCTGCGACGCCCTCGATACTCAAACTGGTCTGTGACAGATACCAGCACGCCAGGTCACAACGTACATCGTCGAGCAGGGTTTGATATCGAACACCCTCATCGCTCAGATGGCGAATCAGCGTGCGCGGGGCCATATGTTCCTGTGCGGCCATCTGTTCAAGCGTCGGATACTGGCTGTCACAACTGAGCAGGCGTTGCTTGATACGCTCACTCAGTGATCCCCCACGCACCAGGCGTTGAAGCTGATTTTCACAGTCGCGCAGGGCCAGTCTTTCAGCCTCGGGGTCGGCGGCCAGGCAGGGGCTGTCCAGATAGCCGGCTGGCACCTCGAGGCGTAACTGATCACTCCCGAACCGAACTGTCCCCGCTACTTGACGATAGGCTTCAGACCAGTCGGTTTCGGGCATGGGCCAGTGCAATATCAGATCCTCATGCATGGGCAATCCGGTGGCGGTTTCAAGCAGACGCAGAACACCAGTGGTGAAATGACCAAGCAGGTATTCGCGCAACTCCGGGAGAATCAGACGCTCGTCCAGGACCAGCATTGTCGACTGTGTGGGGTCGATTCTGAATGCCGCAATGTTCTGCCGCAGACTTGAGTAGCGATTGATAACGCCAACTGCTGCGCGGACATTGCTGGTCAGGATGCTGGCATAGCCGGCAGCGCCATGCGCCGAGACGTCGGTGTGTCGACCCACTTCGATACCCAGCCAAGGGCATTGGCTGAGCGAGAGCGCATGTAGCACCAAACGGTGCATCTGGTCGAAACTCAGGAAGCGGTTGTCGTGATGCAGGTTGTCCCAGTCAAGGCGAGTACCTTCCAGAATGCGAGTATCAGAGAATCCGCGACGCCGCAGCTCGGCACAGATCAGCCGGGCATATACAGGGTGGATCGAGGGGCTGAGCCAGAGCTGCTGGTTGAACATGAATCGGACCGGTGGTGAGGGCAGTTGTCACAATATGACGATTTATTGCCCGTTGCAACGGTAGGCGGCCAGAGGCGCTGGGTAGATGATCAACATGCGGTCGTCGAATCAACCCAATAAAAACAAAAGGTATTCAAGATGAACAGCTCTGCCTCAGCGTCCCCCGCGCCTTCTGCCTACGTCGACAGAAAGCGGCATCTCTGGCTATTTTCCCTGCTAGTGCCCTGTATCGCGCTTATTGGCCCACTGATGTACATGTTCGTATCGCCAAACCTACTGTGGTTATGGCTACCGACTCTGTTCAGTTATCTAGTGATTCCGGTAATGGATGCGGTCATCGGAGAAGACCAGAGCAATCCGCCGGAGGAGGCGGTTCCGGAACTTGAGAAAGACCGTTTTTACCGCTACATCACCTTCGCGCTGGTGCCTGTTTTGTGGGCCAGTTTTCTGGTCAGTGTGATCTTTGTGGGTACCCATGAACTGCCCTGGCACGGTGTTCTGGCAGTTGTCCTCGCGGCAGGCGGCACCCTTGGATATGGTCTGAATCTGGGCCATGAAATGGGCCACAAGAAAACTTCGATTGAGCGCTGGTTAGCCAAGATTACCCTGGCTCTGGGGTTTTATGGCCATTTCTTTGTTGAGCACAACAGAGGGCACCACCGCGACGTGGCAACTCCGATTGATCCGGCCTCATCGCGGATGGGTGAAAGTATTTACCGCTTTATTTTTCGGGAAATGCCAGGCGCTTTCTTTCGCGCCTGGGATCTTGAGGCTGAACGCCTCGATCGCTGCGGTAAATCCGTATGGAGTCTGGAAAATGAGATAATACAGCCGGCCCTGATCAGTCTAGCGCTCTACGGTACCCTGATCGCGTTCCTGGGCGTCGAGATGATACCCGTGCTAATACTGATCGCATTCTGGGGCGCTTTTCAGCTGACTCAGGCTAACTACATTGAACACTACGGGCTGTTGCGCAAGCAGCAGGCAAACGGTCGCTATGAGCGCTGCCAGCCGCACCACTCATGGAACAGCAATCATCTGTTCTCCAACTGGGCTCTGTTCCACCTGCAACGCCATTCCGATCATCACGCTCATCCCACTCGTCGCTATCAGTCGCTGCGCGACTTCCCCGACCTGCCGCGTTTGCCTAATGGATATTTTGGTATGTATGCGATTGCCTACGTGCCTGCGATCTGGTTCAGGGTAATGGATAAGCGCTTGCTTGACGCCGTTGATCGAGATCCGTCGCGGATCAACTTCGAACCTGCCAAACGTGATCGTCTGATGCGCCAATATGGCCTGGGGGATGCGCAGGATGCATCAGTTGGTGCCGGGGTGGCCGCATGAGCCGTTATCTGTGCCCTGAATGTGGTTACATCTACGACGAATCAGCCGGCGACACCCACATGGGTTTCGCCGCCGGGACAAGCTGGGAGCAGTTGCCGGATGATTTCGTCTGTCCCGATTGTGCCATCAGCTACAAGGAGGATTTTACCTGCAGCGATGAGAGTACAGCCTAGAGCGGCCAGACCCAGAGCAGCATGGGAACGCTGATAGTCACAACCAGAATCTCGACCGGCAGACCCAGGCGCCAGTAGTCGCTGAACCGGAAACCGCCTGGCCCGAGAATCAGCGTGTTGTTCTGGTGGCCGATGGGCGTCAGAAAAGCGCAAGAGGCGCCAATGGCAACGGCCATCAGATAGCTGTCGGGGTTCACGCCGAGCAGTTGGGCGATGCTCAGTGCGATAGGGCACATGACGGCTGCCGTGGCAGCATTGTTCATGAAGTCCGACAGTGTCATGGTGATGACCAGCACCAGCGTCAGTCCGACAATCGCATTGCCCTGGGCCACCTGGTCCAGCAGGGTTCTGGCAAGAAGATCCGCGGCTCCGGTCTCGGCCATCGCCGCGGCCAGGGGCATCAGCGCACCGAGCAGGACGATGATCGGCCAGTCAACAGCGTCGTATATCTTGCGTAGCGGAATGACCTTGGTCAGCATGTATCCTAGGACGCCCAGGGTAAATGCAAGCGCAGCAGGTAGCACACCTGTTGCTGCGAGTAGTACGACGGCGAACATGATGGCGACGGCCGTAACGGCTTTTTTCCGGTCCGGAATCAATATGGTTCGCGGCGCCAGAGGGATGCAGCGGTACTCGCTGGCAAAGGTGCTGATGGCTTCGGCGCGGCCCTGCATCAGCAGTACGTCACCCGCGCCAAGACGGGTCCAGCGCAGCCTTCGGATGGATCGATGGCCTTGCCGGGAGATGGCCAGCAGATTGATACCAAATCGGGACCGAATCTGCAGGTCAGTTGCGCTCCGGTCCAGAAGCAGGGAATTGCTCTGGACTACCAGCTCCTGCAGTGTTGTATCGTCATCCTGGTTGCTATCAGTGTCGTCTTTTCGTTGTTTGTCGTCTTCTTCATCTACATCCTGGGGCGCTTCCGAGCTTTTTGAGTCATGAGTGTCTTCCTGATCCTCCGCTTCCTCATCCTTTACTGCGCGGGTATCTACCGCCTCCTCGAGTTTCAGGCCCAGGGTAGTCAGGGTCGCCCCCAGTGCATTGGGGTCTGCTTCTATCACCAGAATGTCGCCTGCGCGCAGTACCTCCCCCGGTAGTGGAGACGTAACCCGGAAGTCGTTGCGCACCAGGCCGACTATTTGGGCGTCCTCTTCGTCCAGCAGTTTTTCAACATCGCGCAGCTTACTGTCGACCAGTTTGGCATTCTCACTGATACGCACTTCTGTGAGATAGGTACCTGTATCGAAGCTTTCGGCGTCGTGCTTGTCCCGTTGAGGTACCAACCAGCGACCAAAAACCACTACAAAAAGCACGCCAATCAGTGCCACGGTCAAGCCCACTGGCGTGAAGTCGAACATGGTGAAGGTCGAGCCGATTTCGATCCTTCGAAAGTCGGCGACAATGAGGTTGGGCGGTGTACCAATGAGCGTGGTCATACCGCCGAGGATCGTACCGAAAGCCAGTGGCATCAAAACCTTGCCGGGCGCTATTTCCTGGCGTTTGGCTATTTGCATGGCTATGGGCATCAGTAGCGCCATGGCCCCCACGTTATTCATGAATCCGGACAGTCCGGCTCCAAGCAGCGTCAGCGCGCCAATACTCAACAGGGGTCCGCTATCGCGGGGCAGGATCTTCTGCGCCATATATTCTACGGCGCCGGTGCTCTGTAGGCCGTAGCCAAGAATAAGAACAGCGGCCACCGTAATGACGGCCGGTTGCGCGAAGCCGCTGAAGGCTTCCGTGCTGGGGGTCAGCCCCGCGAACACACATGCAAGCAGGGCGGCGAGGGCGACGATGTCATGACGCAGGCGTCCCCACAAAAACAAACCGACGGTCGCGGCCAGAATGCCGAAAATCAAAGCCTGATCAAGATTCATAATGTGCTCGTGGTCGCAGGACACTCAATGGGTATGGCTTCAGAGCAGGCGGACCTTGAATCTTCGCCCCTTTATCTTGCCCTGCTCAAGACGCTGAAAAGCTACGGGCGCCATATCTCTTTTGATCGCTACCAGAGCCTGGTAGTCGGTAATGCTGATCTTGCCAATGGCCTCGGCGGGTAGTCCTGCTTCGCCGGTCAGCGCGCCCAATAGATCACCAGGACGGACCTTGTCCTTTCTGCCGCCAGCAATAGCCAGGGTGCGCATCGGGGCTATAAGAGGGGTGTCCATCCCCGCAGGCAGTTTTGACAAGGGGTGCCAGTCAAGTGGTCGGCCGATTGCCGTCTCGATGGCGTTGGCACGCCCACCCTCGGACGGGGCAACCAGGCTTAGTGCCAATCCGGGTTCACCGGCCCGGCCGCTGCGGCCGATCCGGTGCGTATGCACCGCGGGGTCGGGGGAGAGTTCCACGTTGATCACTGCGGCAACGCCGGCAATATCGATACCTCGGGCGGCAACATCGGTTGCGACCAGGACACTGCAGCTCTGGTTGGCAAATAGCGCGAGAACTTCATCGCGCTCGCGCTGTTCCATATCGCCGTGCAGGGTCAGAGCGCTGACCTTGTGCGCTTGCAGGTGTTGGAGCAGATCCTGGCATTGCTGGCGAGTATGGCAGAACGCTATACAGGGTTGCAGCCGTTCTGCAGCAAGGAGCCGCACCACTGCCTGGAGTCGTTCGGCCGGGGTTATCTCGTAGAATCGCTGGGTAATGGGATTCTCGGGCTCGGCTTCCTCGATGCTGATGCGCTTTGGTGATTGCATGAAACGGCTCGCGAGCGCTTCGATTGAGGGCGGATAGGTAGCCGAAAAAAGCAGTGTTTGCCGACGAACGGGCGCCAGGTCGATGATCGCACTGATCGCGTCGTAGAAGCCCATGTCGAGCATCCGGTCTGCTTCATCCAGCACCAGGCAGTTAAGCCCCTTGAGTTCAAGGGTGCCTCGATCCAGGTGATCCTTCAAGCGCCCGGGCGTGCCTACGACAACATGTGCACCTTGCTCAAGCGAGGCAGCCTGGGGGCCAAAGGGTGTTCCGCCGCAGAGTGTGACAATCTTGATGTTGGGCATGGCGCTGGCAAGTGAGCGCAGGGCGGTTGCGGTCTGCGCGGCAAGCTCACGTGTGGGACTGAGTACCAATGCCTGGCAGCCAAGAAATGTCGGATTCAGTGGCACCAGCAGGCCAATACCGAAGGCGGCGGTTTTCCCGCTACCGGTACGCGACTGTGCGATCAGATCATCGCCGGTAAGAATGACCGGGAGCGCTTCAGCCTGTACCTGGGTCATTTGCTTGAAGCCAAGATGCTCGAGGGTTTGCAGGAGCGCGGTGGGTAATGACAGGCTGGAGAAAGAGGACGATTGCACTGGTGGCACCTGATGTTTAATGGCCTCTCAGTGTAGCAGAATGACTTATACCCTTAGCGCTTGATTCGGGACTTGCGAAACCCCCCGTGGCTGGTAAAGGAGCCGGTATCGCCGAAGATCCAGAAACGCGTGGCGCGACTGAACGCAGTTGTACGGGAAACATGGTAACTGCGCGCCTTGTTATACGCCCAGATCCAACCGCGGTTACTACTACTCATGATAATCACTCCATGATGACCATTGGTTAATGTGTTCAACACGCTACTGGCGGGATGTGACAATGTTACGTCACCAAGGGAGGGTGGTGCTGTTGTGCGTCTTTTTATTGGCGCATTCAGTTCGAGGCATAGTACGCCAGTGACTCGCAATAAGAAAAGGGAACGTTTCGTTCCCCTTTTAAATTCGTCGATAAGTGACGTGAATTAGTCTTTTGCGGCAATAGAGGTGCAATTCCGTCCATTTTCCTTGGACTGGTAGAGTGCCTTGTCAGCGGCTTCAATCAGGTGGGTATGGTTTAGCATTGACTCATTCAGCTCGGCGACGCCCAGGCTGATGGTGACATGCAGAACCTTGTCATCGTGGGGAATCTTCAGCTCGGCTATTGCCTTGCGCAGGCGCTCGGCAAATTTATATGCGCCATCCTCGGGTGTGTCGGGGAGGAGCACTGCAAATTCTTCCCCTCCGTAACGTCCAGCGAAATCGGTTTCCCTGGCAAATAACCTGGTCAGGCGCGCCACCTCGCGGATAACCTCATCGCCCAGCTGGTGGCCATAGGTGTCGTTGAAGTTCTTGAAGTGATCAATGTCGAACATCAAAAGGCTGGTGGGGCGTTCGTACCGCTGGTGGCGAGAAAACTCGTTTTCCAGGCATTGTTCCCAGTAACGACGATTGAGCAGCCCAGTCAGCCCGTCGCGCAGGGCCAGTTCCTGAAGTTGGTTGTTGGCCGACTCCAGCTGCCTCTTGTTGACCGCGACACTGGTCACATCATAGATGATCAGGCAAACATGATCGCTGACGCCACTGGTGCTGCGCAGGGGGATAATAGTGACATTCTGGTACATCTCGTCTGCCAGTCCGGTAATCGGCTGATAGCTCTTGAAACGCATCAGGTTGGGCCGCTGTTCCCAGATTGTGAAAGCTCGGGTTCCAAGCATCACGGCCGTTTCTACCTTGCGACTGAACCAGTTGCGTTCAATTTCCGGAAAGATCTCGAACAGGCTTTGCCCGGAAACCTCATCAGACCCACGCCCGGAATGGTTTTCCATGAAGCTGTTCCAGACCTCGATCTGATAATCACGATCCATGACTACCACGCCGACATCAATGCTCTGAACTACATCCAGGAGCCAGTGAAGTTCGGAGATGTCAAACTGGGCGGGCATGTTCCGTTCCTTTTGATGCGTTCAATTGATCATGAAGTCGAGTGTCTCGCGCAGCCGGGGTACCGAGTCCTCGGTGAACAGCAGGAGAAGGTCGAAATGGATATCCAGATCCTCCAGGCCGTAGCTGATTTCTACCGCAAGCGTGCGTTTCCAGCGGCGCTGATTAATGCGCACCAGATCTTCGATCGGACAGTGCTGGCCAAGTACCAATGGGTGGCTTTGCGACAAGCTGATATTGAGTTGTTCCGACAGGCCGTTGAGACAGGCGCCAATTATGATGCTGGCAAGATCCAGGAGCATTTCCAGTCTTGCAGACTCATCTTCCTGTGTGTCCAGAAGTTTGGCGACATCGTTGATTTCGGCATCATGAAAAATAAGCAGGGCTTCGCCTGCTAAACCGCCGCCGATATAGCCCTGGCATATTGCTGTGAGGCTCTGCCCCCTTTGTGCATCGGCCAGCGTCATATGCAGTTCGCCAACTTCCAGAATGTTGACGTTGGGAATGGGTAGTTCGATGAAGACACCGAGCACCTTGCTCAACAGGTTGGCAGCACGTCCCATGGCAATGTTGGTCACTTCACGAAACGCGTCGCGGAAGGAAACATTGGGCAGGTCGGAGAACTCGGAGGTCTGTTCAGATGGTGCTCTGGTCAGGGGAACTTCGACTCCGAGTGCACTGAGGGCTGCCGCCAGCTGCATGGGGTCAGCCGGTTTCTTGATGAAAGCTTTGGCGCCAAGGGCCTTGGCCCGGCGAACCGCTTCGTCCTGAACGTCGCCGGAGACGACTATCACCTCCGCTTGCAGGCCTTCCTCGCGTATCTGGGCGAGCACGCCGAAGCCGTCGAGTTCGGGCATCGTCAGATCCAGCAGCACAATCTGACCAGCGCCCTGGCGGATAGCTTCGAGACCTTCCAGGCCGTTGGTTGCCTGTGTTACCCGGAATGGCCAGTTTGACGGCAGCGACCGAATAAGCTGCTTGCGCGCCATGTTCGAGTCGTCGCACACCAGCAATGGTATGGTGCTCACATCCACTATCCTTGTTACATTGGGCGATTTGAATGAAGTTGTCGCCATTTGGCGCTTGCCTGGAGCAGGCATTTGGCCATACTTTGCGCAAGAATGCCAAAATGAGAAGTTATTGAGAAGCTATTGTGCGGAAATGTCGAGGATTTTTTTGTTCACACAGGACGTTGTACGGCACCAAGGAATAAGCAAGCCGATTCAGGAGTGGACGGATGAGCGTGGGATTGGAAACCAACCAGCAACACAGGCGCCTAGTGCTCAAGGCTCTGTTATGGATGACGGTGGCGGCAGGTACTCTGTTTGCCAGTATCAATATTGGGCGTGGGCTTTGGCTTTTAGCTGCAGGCGAGGCTTTTTTCGTGCTGTTTGCCCTGTGTGTATTGCGCCTGGTTGATCGCAGGGAGAATTTGAATTGGGTGACGATGGCGTATCTTGTGCCGTTTTTTTCCCTGATGGTGCTGGCCATGCTGCTCCCGCGTACGTCAACTACGGTCTTTGCCTGGATCCAGACTATCCCCATCATCTGCTATCTGCTGCTGGGTCTTCGCGGCGGTTTCTGGATGTCTCTGATTTTCATCAGTCTGGGGGTTACTGCCTTCAGCTTTCATTTTATTAACGAGCAGGAATTGTTGCTCACCTTGATGGTGCTCGCGAACGTGCTGTTCAGTAGTATGGCCATTATGATTTTCTCGCATATATATGAACGCAGCAGAGTACAGAATGAGGCACGTCTTATCGAGTTGGCGAGCACCGACAATCTGACGGGATTGGCTAATCGGATGAAGCTGGCGGAAGTGCTGGAGCGCGAGCGCAGTCACGCTTTGCGCGATAACAAGCCGCTGTCGCTGATCATGCTCGATGTGGACTATTTCAAGCGTATCAATGACCAATTCGGGCACGAAACGGGAGACCGGGCTTTACGTCATCTGGCTGGGGTACTTTCCAGCCGCTTGCGCGAAACTGACCTGCTTTGCCGGTTGGGTGGAGAGGAGTTTGCCGTATTGCTGCCGGGGGCAACGCTGGATCAGGCGGCGGAGTTGGCCAATGACCTGCGCCGGCACCTGGGTAATCGACCTCTGGAGGTTGGCACCGGTCAGCAGGTCATGACGTTCAGTGCCGGTGTGGCTACCCTCGGAGAGGATGGTCAGAGCCTTGACCAACTAATGCAGACTGCCGATCGGCGCATGTATGAAGCCAAGGCGGGAGGGCGCGACCAGGTTGTCGCCGCGGGCCAGCAGTATCCCTTGACGGCGCCAGGCACGACCCTGCTTTGAGTTCATGTAATTAATAACGCACATCCGTAAAATAAAATTGAATAAGCGGTCAGCTCTTCTACACTCAGTCTTGGGTCAAACGTCCAGACGGCTGGGCCGAGGAGTAAATCATGCGTATCGGCGTACCGCGGGAAATAAAGAATCATGAATACAGGGTCGGTCTCACCCCAACAGCGGTGGCCGAGCTCGTTCGTCACGGTCATCAGGTCTGCGTTGAGCACGGTGCCGGGGCATCTATCGGCTTCACTGACGACGATTACCGTTCAGCTGGGGCTCGCATGGCTGGCGTCGAAGAGGTTTTCAGCCAGAGTGACATGATCGTCAAGGTCAAGGAGCCCCAGCAGGCCGAGCGCGATCGCCTGGGACCGCAACATGTGCTGTTCACCTATCTGCACCTGGCACCCGATCGCCCACAGACCGAAGGGTTGCTTGCCTCAGGCGCGTTGTGCATAGCCTACGAAACAGTTACCGATAGCCGCGGTGGTCTGCCCTTACTGGCGCCCATGTCTGAGGTGGCCGGGAGAATGGCTGTGCAGGCGGGGGCGGGTTGTCTGGAAAAGGCACGCGGCGGCCGTGGTGTTCTGCTTGGCGGCGTGCCCGGTGTGCCCAGGGGGAAGGTGGTGATTCTCGGGGGTGGTGTTGTGGGCAGTAATGCGCTGGCCATGGCCGTCGGAATGGGTGCGGATGTCACTGTGCTGGACAAGAATCCCGACGTGCTGCGTCAGCTCGACGCACGTTACGGCAACCGCATCAATACGCTGTATTCCACCGCAGGCACACTGGAAGAACAGTTATTGGGTGCTGACCTGGTCATAGGTGCGGTTCTGGTGCCAGGGGCTGCTGCTCCGAAGTTGATCAGTTCAGACCTGGTGTCGCGCATGCAGGCCGGGGCGGTATTGGTGGATGTGGCCATTGATCAAGGGGGCTGCGCGCAAACCTCGCGTGCAACTACTCACGCGGACCCCACATTCGTGGTTGATGAGGTAGTGCACTATTGCGTTGCGAATATGCCGGGTGCCGTGGCGCGCACGGCCACCCAGGCACTGAACAATGCTACCTTGCCCTTTGTGCTGGCGCTCGCCAACAAGGGGGCCAAGCGCGCATTGGAAGAGGATGAGCATCTACGTCATGGGCTTAACGTGGCTGCGGGCAAACTCACCAATGCCAGCGTTGGTGAGGCTTTGGATATTCCAGTTCAGTCTCTGGAGGACGCGCTGGGTTCTATATCCTGATTGGGAGCAGAGGGCCTATCAGCTTGGTGTGTTGCGGAGTTGGCAGGGAAAAGCTCGGTGTGTAATTGCTCAATACGCTGGTCTTTTGTTTGCCAGAGATCATTAACCCATTTCTGAAAGCGGTTTTTGAACACAGCATCATTCTGGTAATCGCCCGAGAAGAGCTCTGGGGCAAGCTCCACCTGACGAATATCTATCACCACTCGGTCAACCTGACCGCTTACCAGCGCCCAGAAACCTGGTGGCTTGCCCTGGGGGTAAACGATGGTGACGTCGAGCAGTGAGCGCATCTGCTCGCCCAGCGCTGCCATCACAAAAGCCACTCCACCCGACTTGGGTTTAAGCAAATGCCGGTATGGCGAGTTTTGCGCGCGATGCTTGGCTGGCGTCCGTCGCGTTCCTTCAAGATAGTTGACGATGGTGACGGGTAAGTTACTGAACTTGCGACAAGCGCGCCGGGTAATCTCGAGATCCTTGCCCTGGTCCTCTGGGAATTTGGCCAGGTGAGCCTTGCTGTACCGCTTCATGAATGGGTAGTCCAGTGCCCAGAAGGCCAGACCAAGGAAAGGAATCCAGATGAGTTCCCGCTTCAGAAAGAACTTGAAGTAGGGCGTTTTACGGTTGAAAGCCTGCAACAGCGCGGGAATATCGACCCAGGATTGATGATTGGAAATGACCAGATAGGAATGTTGTGGGGCAAGCGTACCCTCACAACGTATGTCCCAGTGGGTGCCCGTCATTCGGTTTATCGTTGCATTGACGCCAGCGGCCCAGGTTTCCGCGATCCACATCACAATACGGGAGCTATGCCGTTGGAAACCCTTGAGGGGTATGGCAACCTTGAGAAGTGCCACGATAAGCATCGGGCCGATGCCAACCAGCGTGTTGAAAAGAATAATCAGACACGTCAGCGTGCCGGTTAACCAATGTGGCATGTACCTGTTTCCAATCTGCGACATCAGAATAATAACGTCTTTTATCGAACCCGGCAGCCCTCGGGTCATGGGTCAGAGTGATATCACCCGTTAAGGCGATTGTCGATATTCGGGGATGTCTCTAATGTTGCTTTAAATAACCTGTGCCGCTGCTTGAAGCTGATTTGCACAGGCATGCCCCGGAGTTTCTGTTCCATGTCCCGGCAGTTCATCTTTGCACAAGCCGTAGATGACGCACTTAACCGCGCGGATCCGCATGTCAGGGTGCTGCCCGTTGTTCTGAGACTTGCGCTTGCGATTGTGGCAGGAGCCCTTGTCGGGATTCCCTGGCTGAGCCCTTCTCTATTCTGGACTGCCTGGCTTGGCTGGGTCCCCCTGCTATTTGCGCTTCGCCATGCCAGCCTCGGTGTTTCCCTGATCGTTGGATGGACTGCCGGCACCGTCTGTTTCGCGATAGCCAGTCACTGGATGCTGAATTTCGTCGGCTATCTTGATGATTACTCGCCGTCGCTCACGTTCATCTTGAGCCTCGGGTTCTGGTTTTATGCGGGCCTCGCTCTGGGGCTGGGTTGCCTGTTGTTTCGCTGGCTAAACGTACGTCTGCAGGGGTGGGAGCTACTCACCTTTCCGTTGAGTCTGGTCGGCGTAATGGCGCTTTACCCCCTGTTGTTCAAAACCCACTTTGCTGAGGCGCAGGCGCAGTTCCTGACGGGGCTTCAGGGCGTTGACCTGCTGGGCGCCAAGGGCCTGGACCTGGTCATGATGCTCTGTAGCGTGCTCATTTATAGGGTGATGGTGGGTCCTGCGCGTGGTCATGCCTGGAGGGCTAACGCCCTGGCAGTGTTAGCGTTGCTGGCATGGTTTGCCTATGGCGCAGTCAGTGTTGCGCACTGGGACACGCAAATGGAGGATTGGCAGATTCGTCGCATTGGCCTTGTGCAACCTAATGATGCGGTGACCCTGGCGATCCCGGAGCCACCAAAGGGTTTCAGTCGTGAGAATCCGGAGGAAATGGCTGCAACGCTCAGGCTGGCCCAGGCTGGTGCCCAAGTGGTTATCTGGCCCGAAGCGCGTTACAAGGGCTATTTCGATAATTTCAGTGTGCGTCAGGCTTATTCCAAAGCATTGGCTCAGAGTGGTGTGGGCCTGGTTTTTCATGATGCCGAGAAGCGTTGGAAGGATGGCGAGGAGGTCTACTACAACTCGGTAGTGCATATTGACCGGCAGGGTAATGAGGTTGGTCAGTATCGCAAGATGCGCAGAATGCCATTCGGTGAGTACCGCCCCGCCGTTTTTGGACTGCCCGGCCTGAACTGGCTGACAACACAGCTATTCGGTGAATTCCTGCGTCCCCTCGCTGCGGGAACAGAGCATGGCGAGTTTGCCGTGGATGGTATGCGGTTGGTACCCAAGGTCTGTTATGAAACGGCGTTTCCCATGGATGTGGCCGATGCTATCGGCAGTGACGCGGCGGGCAAGGTCCTGCTGTTTGTTTCACAGGACAACTGGTTTGGCGAAAGCACACAGCCGTTTCAGCATCGTGCAATGTCAGTGGTGCGCGCGGTGGAGAACCGGGTTCCGATGATTCATTTGATCAACAATGGCCCTTCAATAGTGGCCGCGCCCAATGGTCGGGCCCTGGCATCGACATCTGCTTTCTCCCGTGCAGAACTGGTAGCAGATCTGCGTTTTTCGCCCACTGCGGGGGGCAGTCTGTACAGTCGTTATCCGGGTATCATCGACTGGCTGATCTATGGCGCGCTTGCAGTGCTTTGTATCGCTGGCGTTCTGGCTGGCCGCCACCGCGCTGCGAGTGACGTGGCGGATTAGACGAACAGGCCTGCGGTGTAGCCCGAAGACCATGCCCACTGGAAGTTGAAGCCACCCAGATGCCCAGTGACATCGAGCACCTCACCAATGAAGTAAAGCCCAGGCTGTTGTTTTGCCTCCAGGGTTTTTGAGCTGATGCCGGCGGTATCCACCCCTCCCAGAGTGACTTCTGCTGTGCGGTAACCTTCGGTACCGGAAGGCCTCAGCGTCCAGGTATTGAGCTGATGACCTATCTGTTCAAGCAGGCGGTCGCCCATTTCCGCCAACGGCAGCTCCTGCGCCTGCGGCCACCAGAGAGCTTGAAGTTCCATTACCAGGGACTTGGGTAGTTTCTGCCCCAGCAGAGTACGTAAGCGGGTCTTGCTCTGTTGCTGCTTGGCCTGGAGCAACCAATGATCCGCGGCTACGCCTGGCATAAGATCAATCAGTAGAGGGTCGCCAGGGAACCAATAGTTGGAAATCTGCAACATGGCGGGGCCACTCATGCCACGATGGGTAAACAACATATTTTCGGTAAAGCTCTGGCCGTTGCATGTTGCTGCTACCTCGACTGCCAGACCGCTGAGGCGCTCGCACATCGACTTTGTATTGTCACTGAACATGAACGGGACCAGGCCTGCACGTCGGTCGGTCAGAGGGATATCGAACTGCCGGGCGATATCATAGCCAAACCCACTGCCGCCAAGGGTAGGAACAGAAAGGGCGCCGGTGGCAACCACCAGAGAGTTGCATTCAAGTTTCCTTCGGATTCCGGCTTGTTCCACGCACAGGGCATAACGAGACGACTCGGACTCCAGTGCCTCGATGGCGTCGATGGTGCAATGGGTCTGTATCTCGACCCCGGCGCGGTCGCACTCCTTGAGCAGCATATTGACGATATCCTTTGCCGAGTCCACACAGAAAAGCTGACTGTGGCTGCGCTCTTCGTAGGCAATTCCATGCTGCTCGACCAGTGCGATAAAATCCCACTGGGTGTAGCGGCTCAGGGCTGACTTGCAGAAATGCGGGTTATCCGAGAGGAAGTTATCGGCTTCCACGAAATGGTTAGTGAAATTACAGCGGCCGCCGCCAGACATGAGAATCTTCTTGCCGACCTTGTTGGCTTTTTCCAGTACCAATACTCGACGGCCCCGCTGCGCTGCAGTGAAAGCACAGAGTAAGCCGGAAGCGCCTGCGCCGAGAATGATGGCGTCATACTGTTGAGCGGAAGGTCGGGCTGTTTGTGACACGCGATATCCATCGAAAATGGCGTTGCAGTATAACAATACTTGCAGCTGATTCAGCGATTGTCCGCGGGTATGGATGCCTTTACCCGCACACGATTATTTGCGTCCCGGCTGTCGCGGATCAACTGATCACTACCAGCGGCATAGACCGACTTTGCCAGGCGGTCGTATAGAACCACGTTGACGGTTGCCGCCAGGTTCATGCAACCAATGGTGGGGATGTAGATTACTGAATCGGCACGATCTATCAGCGTCTGCTCAAGACTGCCGTCCTCCGGCCCAAAAACATACAGCGCCTTTTCGGGGTGTTCAAAGGAGGGCAGGGCCGTAGCGCCCTCAACCAGCTCCACGCAGACCACTTTCACGTCTGCAGCGAGGTTGCAGAGTATATCTTCCACGGGTAATAGCGGGATGCGCGAGGCGGCGCTTTTGGTATCAGTGTGGAAGCGGGCCGCGCGATTGTAACGCTCGCCTGTATAACTGACGGACTGCGCGCCGTAGCACCCTGCTGCGCGCATGACCGAGCCGACATTGGTTGGGCTTTTGGGATTGACGAGACCGATACATATTGATGTATTCATTGGTTCGGACCCGTGGGAAGTTGGCAGCCGTTGGTCGGGAAGAAGAAAGCGCTCGACGTGTCGCCAAGGCTGACAGGATGTATAGTGCGCTGATCGAATTCTAGCACGGTAATCCCATGAAACTCCTGATCCGCAATTTGTCACGCACTACTACTGAAACAGAAATGCGCAACCTGTTCGAGGCGCACGGCCTGGTGCAGTCATGTGTCCTGGTCATGGACAAGCAAACCGGAGGCTCCAAGGGCTTTGGTTTTGTCGAAATGCCCCGCCACGATGATGCCAAGTCAGCTATCAAGGCCTTGAACAACCTTGAGGTGGCCGGTAGTCGCATTCGAGTCAAGCGCGATGAATCCGAAGAGGCTGCCAAGGGTGCCTGAGCAGCATGGGCATGACCCACTGCATGGTTTAACCCTGAAGCGGATACTCGAGGAGTTGGTCGAGGCGTATGGCTGGGAAGAGCTTGGACGGCGAATACGCATCAACTGCTTCATAGTCGACCCGAGCATTGGCTCGAGCCTGAAGTTTCTGCGTAAAACGCCTTGGGCACGGGAAAAGGTAGAGGCTCTCTACCTTGAGACTCAGCAGTCCTGAGCCAGGCAGACCTTTCCCGGAAACGTAATGCATAGAGCTCATCAAGATAGACCGAAGGTCGGAGCGGTCTAGGCCTATTCGTCGATACGGTGGGCGCGGTTGCCTCCCGATTTTTTCGCTTGATACATTGCGCTGTCTGCCAGATCCACCAGCCGTTTTTCCTCATCACCGTCATCGGGGTACAGCGCAATGCCGATGCTCGGAATAATGATCAGCTCCAGCTCGTCGAAAAACAGTGGGGCATTCAGCGCCTCACGGATCTTTTCGGCAATTGCATGGGCTTGCTCCGGTTGATCGAGGGTCTCCAGCAGGATAACGAACTCATCTCCGCCGATGCGAGAAACCGTGTCCGACTCGCGTAAGCAGCGCGTTATTCTGTCGGCGGCGACCTGCAGCAACTGGTCGCCGATAGCGTGGCCATGGGTATCGTTCACCAGCTTGAATTTGTCGAGATCCAGATAGAGCACAGCAGCCTTACCCTTTTCGCGCCGCGCTCGGGCCAAGGCCATGTTGATACGATCGCTCAACAGCATGCGATTGGGCAGCTTGGTCAATTGATCGTAGCGGGAAAGGAACTCCAGGCGCTCATGCATACGGGCACGTTGGATAGCCGTGGCTATCTGCGTCGAAATGTAATGCAGTAATTGCTGGTCTTTTTCGGTAAACGCCGGGGCTGAAAGCCGATTCTGAATAATCAGGGCCCCGTGGATGCCTGCGGTTGTCGCCAGGGGCACTGCCAGCCAGTCCATACTGCGGTCGCGGATATTGAGCGGATTGGGAGTAACAGTTGTATTTGGCTGAGCTTTCAAGCGTATCGGCTGACCACCCTGAATGACTGCACTGCACAACGCCAGGGTATCGGCATTGACTGAATCCAAGTCCTGATTTCCTTCGTCTGCGTTGTACACAAAGTCGGTTTTATTCTCCTGCGGGTCATGCAGAGCAATGCAGAAGACGCTGGCCGGCAGTAAGCCAGCAATGATTTCATGTATACGACGGAACAGTACTGGCAGGTTCGCTGCGTTGGATGCGGCTTCGGATATGGCATACAGCGCCGCTTGCATGGCTTCGGTGTGCTTGCGTTCGGTGATGTCATGGGCAACTGCGACGCGTAACTGGTCTTTCTCCGACCAGTTTGCCGACCACATGATATGCACGACGCTGCTATCCTTGCGGATATAACGATTCTCGAAATGGTTGGTCAGGCGGCCAAGCATGACTTCACGTGAGATGGCGATGGTTGCTTCATGGTCATCAGGGTGAACCTGATCAATCAGCGCCTTGCCAATCATGTCATGGGGCAGGTAACCGAAAATTCTTTCACAGGCCCCGCTGATGTATACGAGCCGTCCTGCCGTATCAACAACACATATGGCATCAAGTAGTAAATCCATTACTGCGGGTGAAAGCGGAAAGCGGCTGTCTTCCGTGCCGCTTGCGGTCCCTTGCTCTGCTTTTTTCAACGCCCAACTCCCTTAAGGCCCACGGGCTACTCTCAGAAAGATAGCTCAGGCCGCAGCTGGTGTCCTGAAAATTGCACCAAAAGGGGGAATGTCTAACCATACTTGCGTTTTTTTTCAGCCTTGCGGTATAGCGCTCGCAGGGCTTTGGACTCCTTGCTGGCGCCGCTGCCATGTGAAACCAAGATGCGGTGCCAGATAGCCTGTTTCTGCTCGGGTGACAGACGCTTCCATGATTTCTTTTCCTCGTGGGTGCGACCGCAGGCTTTGCATACATCATGTTTGTTGAAGTCGCAGAGGTCGATACAGGGTTTTTTGGTAATGGGTTCGCTCATATCACCCCTTAGGTGTTCAGGCTCAACCGTTTCGGCTGATAACCAAGGTGTTGGTGTGTGCAGGCATGAAGAGATCTTCTTCGGCTAGATAGTCCCACCTTTCAACATGGCAGCTGTGCCGTCCGTGCTCGCAAGTGTGCCTGATCAGGTTGACCGAGTTTGGAATGCCTCCGCGCACCCTGGATGACAGGGCTGTGCCGGCCTGGGCGGTCCAGCCAAGGCGGCCTTTAGCTCCATGCTGACCATGCAGTGGCCACACATAGGGCAGATGAATATGGCCTCCCACCAGCAAATCCAGCCCTGCATCGACCCATCGAGGTACCGCTTTTTCGTGGCCTATCAGCAGATTGGTCAAGTCGGATTGTTCTCGGGCGCGCACGGGATGGTGTTGCATTACCACGCGCAGTTGCTCTGGCCTGGCCTGGCCCAGCCTGTTGGCAACGCGCTCGATCTGCGCGCGACTGACCGCGCCGTCCGTGTGCCGAGAGGGTCGCGAGGTATTCAGGCAAAGGACCAGTAATCCTTCGCTTTCGTATACCGGCTCAAGTTCGCTGCCAAAGGCACGCTTGTAATTGCCATAGGGACTGAAGACCCGTGCGAAAAGATTGAATAGGGGGATGTCGTGGTTTCCCGGTACTGCCAGTACCGGCGCGGGCAGCTGTGTCACGAACTCCCGTGCGGCGGCGAACTGGGCTCGACGTGCCCGCTGGGTGATGTCGCCGGAAAGCAATATGACTTCGGGTTTTTGCTCTCTGGCCAGGCGTAGCAGTGCGTGCATGACCTGTGGCTGTTCAGTGCCAAAATGAGGGTCGGAGATTTGCAGTATGCAGGTCATTCACGCTCCCGTTTCGAGGGGTCGCGAGGCACCAGCAAGGGCAATTTGTCCGGTGCTACACGAAATGTCAAAGGGGCATTCATCCAGCATATTTCGCCATCCATCGCGACTTTCAAGCGTTTTCGGGTCCTGCCGGGGCGCACCGTCATGGTATCGAAACCGAAACTGATGACATCCTCTGACTCTCCCATGCGCCGTAAAAATCCCCGAATCAGCAGACCGTAGAGTGCCAGGGTACCCCGCGAGCGAGACGTCATTGCGACCAGGTGGTGGCGTTCAATCTCGTCCACCTGATCAAACCCCAGTTGTTCAAGCTGCAAGGCATTGTTGCCGACCACGATGGTGGGTGTGGTCAAATGGCGTCGGGGCTGGCCCTCGAGATCAATCTGCACTTTCAGGGAGCGGTGTGCATGCATCAGGGTCACCAGTGCTGACCAGAGCGCTATCAGTCGACTACGCCCATAACGACGCTTGTAGGTTTCGCGGTCTTCGAGCAGCTGTGGATACAGGCCTAGGCTCGCGTTGACCAGAAAGGTGCGGCCATTGAGCATGCCGATATCGACAGGTTGAATGACGGCGTCGAGCAGGCAAGCCAGGGCCGCCTCGGTATTCTGCGAAATTCCGTAGGTGCGGCCAAAGTAGTTGAAAGTGCCCTGGGGCAGAATACCGAAAGGTACGCCACTGCCGAGTACGACCTCGCTCACCGCACTCAGGGTGCCATCGCCGCCCACGGCCACCACGATACCGTCGTTTTCGATGGCCAGTTTCAGTGCGTGCCTGGCAGTAGCCGCCAATTGCGAAGGGTCATTGACCGGTATCAGTTCGAAGCGTCTGCCGGCCTGAGAAAGCGTTTGCTCAATGGTCTCGCGTGTCTGAAGCACGTCACGACTTCCCGAGCCATTGTTCATTACCAGGTAAAGGGGCTCTGTTCCGCTTAGTGATCTGGTCAAGTCCTGACTCTTCGCGCTCTCCGCACCCTGGTTTTCCGGGGGGGAATCTTGATGGGTTGTCGACATGCTGCGTGCGTAATCCATGGCCTAAAGGATGTTTGAGCCTGTTGGGCCGAGGAGGTTCAACGTAGCTGGCTATCTTTGCTTCCCCTGCGGTTATAAGCCGAATCGCCGCCGTCTGCCTCGTCGTGGGCTTGCTGACAGCTCACACAAAAGCGTACCCCGGGGACGGCCTTGCGCCGGGCCTCGGGGATTGGCGCTTCGCATTCTTCACAGTGCGTGAGGCTTTCACCTTTTGGCAACTTGTTGCGCGCCCGTTGTACTGCTTCATCCACAGTGTCGTCTATCTGATCCTGTACCGCTCCGTCCTGCGCCCATCCGGTAGCCATGGCTGCCTCCGCATTTGTGTGCACTGCAGATCATGGATGCCTGCAGGCCGCTTTAATCAGAGCATAGACGTATTGTCAGGTAGCTGCCGGTTGGCGCTTCGGGTTTCAAGCGGCCAGCATGGTCCAGATACCCACCATGCTAACGGCCAGTAGCACGCTACCCAGGATGCGGAAAAATACCGGTGTCTCGGCGTGCATGATGTGCGCATGTGCCCGCAGACCGATCAAATGGCCGATTGCCGCACACGGAAGCAGCCAGAGGTGATGGATCAATTGCAGGTCAACTCCCGCATAAAGAAAGGCTGCCATCTTGATAGTCACAAGAATGAACCAGAGGGCGAAAAGGGTATCGCGGAACTGCTCTTTGGCCAGATGCTGGGCTGCGACAGCAATGATGAGTGGAGCGCCGATCAGCGAGGTGCCACTGACATAGCCGCCAAGCATCAGAAATAGAGTATCGACTACCCGGCTGCGGCTGCGAAAAGGCCTGTTGGTGATGTACGACACGGAGTAGGCGGCGACGATGACAAAAATGATGATGCTCATGATGTTGCCGGGCAGCGTCAACAGGCCGAATACGCCAATCATCTTGGGCACGATCATGATGCCCAGAATGCGTCCCAGATAACGCCAGTCGACAGTGCCGACTTTTTTACCCGAGTCTGCCTCTTGCTGGCGGCTCTGCTTGCGGTTGTTCAGCGCGATGGTCAGCGAGGAAAAGAACAACAGATGCATTGCGATTAACGGCAGGAAGACCAGCGGATCGTTGTGCACCAGCAGCAGGAAGGGCAGTGACAGCACAGCGCCGCCAAAGCCCAGGCCCGAGCGCACGAAGCCGCTCCACACGAAAATCAGGCCAATAAAGGCGTACTGATAGGGCAGTAGATCGGCCATGGAATGCAGGTCTCAGGGCAAGGGGGCGACAGTCTAAACCTTAACGGGTGACTGACCAAAACGCAGCGCAGGGAGATTTTTCTTTTGGAATACGATCACTGGCAGGCCAGGTCATCACGCAATCGCCAGAATGACTATGTTGCGCGCGGCCCCGGGAACTACGGTATAAAGGCTGGGTCCCATGTTCAGCGCTGTTGCGCCCCTGGTCGAGCCGGTTCGAAACACTTAAGGAGTATTCCATGACTATTGCATTGACGCCTTTGATTTCCCTTATTGCGGGTATTCTTATTCTGGTGGTTCCCCGTCTGTTGAACTATATCGTTGCGATCTATCTGATCATTATCGGCCTGGTGGGCCTCTTTGGCGGTGGTTTCAATCTGCGGATGTAATAGCCCCTCGCCGTTATGCCGGCCGCTGACAACGGTCGGCATTCAGGCGCTTTATTGCGCTTGGTCGTCTGCAATCGTTCCCGCCAGCTTCTTCTCCCAGAACATGGCACGGCCCAGTCTAGGGTCAAGCTCGTACCCACTGAAGCCGTAAGCACGATACGCGGCCTGAGCAACTGTATTGCCCTCAAGCACCTCGAGCGTCATCTTGCAGCAACCGAGTCTCAGGGCCAGCTCCTCAGCTTTGTCGAACATCAGTCGTGTCAGGCCTCTGCCCCTGTATTCGCTTGCCACCACCACGTCGTGAATATTCAAAAGTGGGCGACAAGCAAAAGTGGAAAAGCCCTCGAAGCAATTTGTCAGCCCCGCGGGCTTGTCATCAACCAGCGCCAGAATTACATGGGCGGTGTTGCGTTTGCGCAGTTCACCGATCAAATTCTCCCGGGTACCTACAGCCAGCGGCTCACCGCCACCCATGGGGTCGCATGCATAGTGGTCTAGCAGGTCGATAATCGCGCGAGCATCTTCAGGAGAGTCAAGGTCGGCCTCTATTATCCGGGTGCCGGCATGGTCTGGCGCTGGTCTGAAAGGCTTCACGGTATTTTCTTTTCCTTGGGGTTGTCGTCCAGTTCTTGCTGGGCTACCAGCTTGGCCTCCTCGGTCTTCGGCGGAATCAGACTCAACACCTGCCAGCCGGGTTTGGGATCAAGAACACCTTCGTCTACGAACACCTCCAACCGTCCTTTTGGTGAGATTGCAAACAGCGGTACAACCTTGCCGTCATGCAATTGCGCCAGGTTTGTGAAATCAAACTCTTCGGTCAGTTTGGTGTTGCGAATCTCCCATCCTTTGCTCAACAGGCTGGCCAGCTTGCTGTAGCTCATGTCTTTATCGAACAGCGTATGGCCGCGGTGCTCGGTACCCAGTTTGTGTTTCTCGGCCTTATCGGTCTCAGTGGTGGAAAGCAGGGTATAGACTTTTTTGGCGCCGAACTCCGTACCGTAGCGCATGCTGGCCACCACGTTGATCCCCAGGCTAGGCGAAAGGGCGAGAAGACGGCCAATACCGATCAGGTCCAGATGTTGATCAGCGTAGGCCGAAACGGCATTGCCGTAGAAGGTGTCCAGTCCTTCCATCCGGGCTTCGCGGATGTTTTCCCACTGGGTGTCAGTCAGAATGACACGCACCCCCCTTTTATTCAGTGCACGGGCAATGCTCCTTGCCACCGGATTGGCACCTACTACCAGAAAACCGGACGCAGCGGGCTCGGCGACCTTGAGCAGGCGAGCCAGGCCACGGGACGTGGCACTCTGCAAAACAACCGTACCAATAATGATGGAGAACGTCAGCGGAACCAGTATGGCAGCCTCCGGATGTCCTGCCTCTTCCAGTCGGATGGCAAACAGGGCCGAAACGGCAGCCGCGACGATACCGCGAGGCGCGATCCATGACAGCAGCGATTTCTCCTGCCAGGTCAGACTTGAGCCGATCGAGGAGATCCAGATGGATGCCGGGCGTGCGACCAGTTGCATCACCAGCAACAACAGCAGGGGAGTCCAGCCGAGTGCGAGAATATCGTCAAGGGTGAGCCGAGCGGCAAGCAGAATGAACAGGCCGGAAATCAATACAACGCTGAGATTTTCCTTGAAGTTGAGGATCTCGTTGATGTGCAGATCCTTCTTGTTGGCCAACCACATGCCCATCAGCGTAACCGCCAGCAGCCCGGACTCGTGGGCCAGTGAGTCGGAGAGGCTGAATGCGGCGAAAACCACCGACAGTGTCGCCAGGTTCTGCAGGTAGTGTGGAACCCATCCACGCTTGAGTACAAAGCCGAGGAACCAGCCGCCGGCTATGCCAAGCAGACTGCCCACGGCCATAATCTCAAGAAAGGCCACCAGTCCATGAAGGACGCCCGCGCTCTGGCTTTGTGCAACTACAAACTCGTACACCACAACCACCAACAGGGCGCCGATGGGGTCGATAAGAATGCCCTCCCAGCGCAGGATGTTGGATATGTTGCGATTGGGGCGGACGGTTCGCAGCATCGGAACTATCACGGTGGGACCCGTGACCACTGCCAGGGCGCCAAACAGTACGCTCAGCTCCCAGCTCACGCCGATCAGATAATGCGTGGCGATGGTTACGATCAACCATGTGATAGCCGCGCCTACGGTGATGAGCCGCTGTATCACGGCCTTCTGGCTTCTAATTTCGCTCATGTTGAGCGTCAGGCTGCCCTCGAACAGGATGATCGCGACCGATAGGCTGATCAGCGGGAACAGCAGATCACCAAACAGCTGATCCGGGTCGATCACCGAGGTAAAGGGCCCAAGAACTATGCCAGCGGCAAGTAGAAACAGAATGGCGGGCAGCTTCACGCGCCACGCCAGCCATTGGCAGCCAAACGAAATGACGCCGATGACAGCGATGCTCAGACTTGCCGATAACAACATGGATTTTCCTTGGGTGCGCGAATCAGCCTCAGAGTGTAGCGGGAGTGTTGTCTATGTCTAGCGTTGGCTGGCAACGGAAGTTACTGAATGAACGGCATAAATCTGTGGAGCTTTGTCTGTCCCGATGCGAGCATCAGGACAGATCGTCACCTTCATCTGCATTTGAAGCAGGATTAACAGAGCTAGATTGCTTGTGGGTTTTGGCTGCTGGCCGTGTACGATCATCAAGGTCTGGCGTGAGTTTGTTCAGACCTTCAGCGGAAACGATATGCAAATCGCGTTGTGGAAATGGAAATTCGATATTGTTCTGATGAAACAGGTCCCAGATAGCCAGGCGCACCTTGCTGGCCACATTGACCAACCCTTGTTGCGGATCGCTTACCCAGATGCGTAGTTCGAAATCCACCGAGGAATCGCCGAAGCCAACCAAGTGGGCCTGGGGAGTATGTATGCCATCGCGTAGTACCCTGGGCTGTGTCAATGCGGCCTCGACCATTAGCTCGATGGCTTTGTGTACGTCGGAGCGGTAAGAAGTACCCACTTCGATCTTCAAGCGCACAGCGGTATCGGAGTAGCTCCAGTTAATTACCTGTTCGGTTATCAGGTTCTCGTTGGGAATCAGATATTCCTTTCCATCACGCGTGGCAACCGTTGCGTAACGCGCGCCCATTTGCTTGATCCAGCCGTATGCATCGCCAGTCTCGATGACATCACCGGGTTTCAGGGATCGGTCCAGAAGCAGGATAATACCGCTGAACAGGTTGGATACGACCTTCTGCAGGCCGAAGCCAAGACCA
Organism: uncultured Halopseudomonas sp.; assembly: GCF_963977355.1. Lineage (NCBI taxonomy): Bacteria > Pseudomonadati > Pseudomonadota > Gammaproteobacteria > Pseudomonadales > Pseudomonadaceae > Halopseudomonas > uncultured Halopseudomonas sp. The sequence goes on from NZ_CAXBOV010000001.1 coordinate 133,996, forward strand.
ATACCCAAGGCTCCGGAAAAGACAGCCAAAGCTGTCAGGTTCACACCGACAAAGGTCAGAGCAACCACCACGGCCACCAGATACAATGCGATGCGCAGTACTTTGCCGATCAAGACGCGTGCTGCAGGAGTGACCCCCTCCAGATAGACGAGCCGACTTTCTACCAAGCGAGCGACCAGGCTCGATAACCATATGAAAATAGTCAGCACCAAAATGCCGTTGATGAACCCCATCAGCGACAGTCTCATCTCGCCTATATTGAAAGCGATGGAGTCAAGCAGATCCAAAAAGGCCTGCAGCCAACCGAGAATGGCCAATGCTGCCAGGAACCAGACTATAACCGCTATCAGCTTGGCCCACCCAGGCTGGCGCAGAAAACTGGTGGCTAGACGAATGATTACCCAAGCGGTAAGCAGGTTGGCCGCAATACGCAGGAGTTCGCCATCCAGCCCAAGCCGTGTTATTACACCATGGACTATCCAGGCGAGCAGAGCGGCTGCTCCGGTGCTAATAACCAATAGCAGCCGGTGCAGCGTGTAACGCATGCTGGGTAGCAACGCCTCGCCTGCCAGCATGCTGTCGATTTGCGGCACGACGCCCCGCCGCAATACATAAGCGGTTAGTAGAATGAGGCCAAGCAACAGTAGCTCAATCAACGTGCCTAGCGTGAGCAGATAAGTGCTGGCCCAGTTGCCGAACACCTCCAGGGTGTCCTCAATGGAGATGCTTGGAACGTCCAGAGGGTCCCGCGTGTTTTCTTCGATCATGGAAAGAGTGCAGCACCTAAACCTGGGGTTGTCGAGGTGCCTACGCCAATAGAGTCCAGCCAACACCCATTGCAGCACATGCTCCCAGGAGGGTCAGCATGCGTATTTTTTTCACGAAGAGCAGTACGAAGGCAATCAGGGTGATACCCAGCAGGGGTACATTGATACTGGCTAGTCGGGGTATCAGCAAATCCAGTCCGTAGATGGTGATTCGATCTTGCTGGGCAAACAAGGCGTTGAGTGCAAACCACAGCGCCAGGTTGGCAATAACGCCTACCACGGCGGCGGTGATGGCTGAAAGCGCAGCCGATAGCGCTTTATGTCCACGTAGCTTTTCTACATAGGGAGCGCCGGCAAATATCCAGAAAAAACACGGCAGGAAGGTCACCCAGAGCGTCAGCAGCGCACCGGCGGTAGCAGCCAGCAGGCTTGGCTGCGGTAACCCCTCACGAAACCCTGCAAGAAAGCCGACGAACTGGGTAACCAGAATCAGGGGGCCCGGTGTGGTTTCGGCCATCGCGAGTCCATCAAGCATCTCCCCAGGTTGCAGCCATTGGTAATGCTCCACGCCTTGCTGGGCGACATAAGACAGCACCGCATAGGCGCCGCCGAAGGTGATCAGCGCCATTTTCGAGAAAAACGAGGCAATCTGGGTAAACACGTTTTCGCTGCCAAGCAGCCCATGCATCCCGAGCAGTGTTCCGACCCAGAGCAGCATGCAGACGAGGGCGGCTGTGCGAGTTCCCGGGCGAAGATTCACCTTCATTTCCGCTGAATGCAGCTCCTCGCCCCCGGCGGGAAACAAACGTGCGCCCAGAAAACCGATCAGGCCGGCACCGATAACCACCAGCGGAAAGGCAAGCCCAAACACAAAGAGAGCAGTAAAGGCAGCGCCGGCCAGCAGCGGTTTGAGAATGCCCTTTAGTGTACGAGCGGCAATGCGTATCAGCGCCTGGGCAACAATGGCCAGGACTGCGGCCTTGAGCCCAAAAAACAGACCCTCGACCAGGGTCAGTTCCCCCAACAGGACGTACAGCCAGGACAACCCCAGGATGGCAACAGCACCTGGCAGGATAAACAGCAGGCCAGCGATCAGGCCACCGCGCACCCCGTGCAGCAGCCAGCCGATATAAGTGGCTAATTGTTGGGCCTCAGGCCCTGGCAGCAGCATGCAGTAATTGAGTGCATGGAGAAATCGTCTTTCGTCCAGCCAGGCCTTTTCCTCGACGATGATCCTGTGCATAAGGGCGATCTGACCAGCCGGTCCGCCGAAACTCAATAAACCGATACGCCACCAGACACCTGTTGCTTCACGCAGGGAGACTTGGATCATAGGAGATTGAACCTGTAGAGACATATATGGGTCTTTAAGTTAGGGCCTGTGTTTCGGGGTACGGCCTGCAACAGGATCGACGCTGTCATTGCAGTTCGATATTGACGTTGCCCTGACAGCCAGCCACTCAGCAACTACGCTGACGTTATTAATGATTATGTATAGAGGATATAACATGGCAGTTACAGCTACAGATCCGATCAAGATCCTTTTCGCGATTCTATTACCGCCCCTGGGCGTATTTCTTGAAGTAGGTTTCAAGGGGCATTTCTGGTTGAACATCCTCCTGACCTTGTTTGGCTTCATTCCGGGCATCATCCATGCCCTCTATGTCATCCTCAAGCACTGAGCCGCCAGGCTTTTTAACGCGCACAAAAAAACCCGGCCTGAGCCGGGTTTTTAGTGCCGCTATCAGCGGCCGTAGCGCGCCTTGAATTCGCGACGACGACGGTGCAGGACCGGCTCGGTGTAACCGTTAGGCTGCACTGTGCCTTCAACACACAACTCGACCGCGGCCTGGAAGGCGATGCTGTCATCGAAGTCGGGTGCCATTGGCTTGTAAGCCGAGTCGTGCTCGTTTTGCCGGTCAACCACCGAAGCCATACGTTTCATGGTTTCCATTACCTGATCCCTGGTGCAGATACCGTGGCGAAGCCAGTTGGCAATGTGCTGGCTGGAAATTCGCAGCGTAGCGCGGTCTTCCATCAGGCCCACATCGTTGATATCAGGGACCTTCGAGCAACCTACGCCGTGATCGATCCAGCGAACGACGTAACCCAGAATGCCCTGAGCGTTGTTGTCCAGTTCCTGCTGGATTTCCTCTGCGGACCAGTTGGTCTTCTCTGCCAGCGGTATGGCCAGGATGTCGTCTACCGATGCGGGCTTGCGCTTGGCCAGTTCGTCCTGACGTTCACTTACGTTCACCTTGTGATAATGCAGCGCGTGCAGGGTTGCGGCGGTGGGGGACGGTACCCATGCTGTGTTGGCGCCTGCCAGCGGATGCCCGATCTTCTGCTCGAGCATTGCAGCCATCAGATCAGGCATGGCCCACATACCCTTGCCAATTTGTGCCCGGCCCTTGAGCCCGGTAGCCAGACCGATATCCACGTTGCTGTTCTCGTAGGCGGCAATCCACTTGGCACCCTTGATCTCGCCCTTGCGAATGAACGCACCAGCTTCCATGGAGGTATGAATCTCATCGCCGGTACGGTCAAGGAAGCCGGTGTTGATGAAGGCAACGCGCTCGCTGGCAGCCTTGATACAGGCTTTGAGGTTAACTGTGGTGCGACGCTCTTCATCCATGATGCCGACTTTCAGCGTATTACGCTGCATGCCAAGCATGTCTTCCACTCGACCGAACAGCTCGGTGGTGAAGGCGACTTCCTCTGGACCATGCATCTTCGGCTTGACGATATAGACCGAGCCGGTGCGCGTATTCTTGCGCGTGGTGTTGCCATTGAGGTTGTGCAGCGCGATCAGACTGGTCACTGCGCCGTCCATGATGCCCTCAGGGATCTCGTTGCCGTCCTTGTCGAGAATGGCATTATTGGTCATCAGATGACCTACGTTACGAACGAATAGCAGTGAGCGGCCGTGCAGGTTCAATGTGGAGCCATCAGGACGAGTATATTCACGGTCCGGGTTCATCGTGCGGGTAAAGTTGCTGCCACCCTTGGAGACGCTTTCCGACAGATCGCCTTTCATCAGGCCGAGCCAGTTGCTGTAAATGACTGTCTTGTCATCAGCATCGACCGCGGCAACCGAGTCTTCGCAGTCCATGATGGTTGTCAGGGCTGACTCCATCAGAACATCCTTAACACCGGCGGCGTCAGTCTGCCCAACGTTGCTGGTGGGGTCGATCTGGATTTCGAAATGCAAACCATTGTGCTTGAGGAGAACGCCCTGGGGCTGGCCAGGTTCGCCGGTATAGCCGGTGAACTGCGCTGCATCCTTGAGGCCGGTCTGCTTGCCATTGTTCAGGGTAACGACCAGTTGGCCGTTCTCGATCACGTAGCTTGTTGAGTCGACATGGGAACCTTCGGCCAGCGGCGCTGCCTCATCAAGGAACGCACGTGCAAGAGCAATGACCTTGTTGCCGCGAATTTCGTTATAACCGGGGCCCTTGGTGGCGCCGTCGGCTTCGGAGATCGCATCGGTACCGTAAAAAGCATCGTACAATGAGCCCCAGCGTGCGTTGGCGGCGTTCAATGCGAAGCGCGCATTCATGACCGGTACAACCAATTGTGGACCAGCCAGAGTCGCAATTTCTTCATCGACGTTGCTGGTGGTGGCCTGGAAGTCGGCAGGCTCGGGGAGCAGGTAACCGATTTCCTGCAGAAAGGTCTTGTAAGCGGCGGCGTCGTGGGACTGGCCAGCGTGTTTCTGATGCCACGCGTCGATTTGCGCTTGCAGGTCGTCACGCTTGGCGAGCAGCGCCTTGTTCTTCGGTGCCAGATCGTTGATCAGTGCTTCGAAACCCGACCAGAAGGCCGCAGTGTCTACGCCAGAGCCGGGGATGGCCTGATGATTGATAAAGTCGTGAAGTACCTTGGCAACCTGGAGGCTGCCAACTTGGACGCGTTCAGTCATGGAAAACCCTCACTCTGCGGACAACCTTCGCGAACGTGCGTAGGTCGTGGAATTTGGAGACGCGGTATGTTACACGATGATCGATTGCAAATCATGTTCAAGGCATGGAATTGTGTCGCGACCCGTGTCGTGTCCGGGTAAACGTAGCTTACTCCTTGGGAATCAATACTCACCTTTTGATCAGTTGAGAAGTGAATGGATCAGGTTTTTTTGGACGTGCTGGTCGAACAGTTGCCAGAGTTGGAACCGGGGCTAAAGCTGGACGATTCTGCGCGGCGTTATGCGTCTTACTACGGTATCGACTTTAGTGATCGCGCGCGCCAGCATCTGGGTCGCATCCAGGTCGACGAGTTTGCCGTGGCTGTGCAGGTCTGGTTGCCGCCGCAGGCACGGGGAACCTTGATCATCCTGCATGGCTACTATGATCACATGGGTCTGTATCGCCACCTGATCAGTTGGGCTCTGCAGCGAGGTCTGGCGGTCATGGCCTTTGATTTGCCGGGCCATGGCCTGTCCAGCGGCGAGCGAGCAAGTATCGATTGCTTTCTGCGTTATCAGAAAGTGCTTGATGAGGTATTGATACACGCCTCTGGGTGGGGCTTGCCTGCGCCCTGGCATCTGCTTGGGCAGAGCACCGGTGGCGCAATTCTGATCGACAAGCTTTTGCACGGACCGTTGCCTGAGGAATTGGGGCGTACGGTATTGATGGCGCCTCTGGTCAGGCCACGCAAGTGGGGGGTATCGCAGGTCAGCCTGCGGTTGCTGGGTGGGTTCGTGCAGCAATTGGGCCGCCGTTTCACCGAGAATTCGACCGATCAGGAATTCCTCGACTTCATACGCGAACGCGATCCCTTGCAAGCCCAGTTTCTCCCTGTTGCCTGGGTGCAGGCGTTGGAGAAGTGGATACCCCGAATCGAGCAGGCCAGCCCCAGCGGACTGAGTCCGCTGGTGGTACAAGGGCAGTTGGATGGTACCGTTGACTGGCAGCACAACATGCGCGTACTTGAGCAGAAGTTCGACAATCCGCAGATTTTTTATCTTCCCGAGGCGCGCCACCATCTGGCTAACGAGGATGAGCTGATTCGCCGTCAATACCTTGCCTGGCTCGCTCGCCAACTGGATATCTGAGCCCGGGCCGCGCAGCCTGTGCTCAGGGGTTCAATGCCTCACTGGTGGCCTGGGTCATGGCCTGATAGGTAGCTACGCCTTCGGCAGTCTGGGTCCACTGAAGGTATTGCTCCAGTTCCTGGTTGCTGAGATCGCGGTAAACATAGGCAAGGGTGTTTGGCAGTTCAGGAACCATCTGGTTGCGTATGTTTTCACGGCGCGCACTGACCAGATCCACCGGTACCTGGAATAGACCGCCCAGCAGCTCATTGGCGCTATCGGTTGCCAGGTTGGCGAGGGCCATCGATACCTCAACTCCAACTTCCAGTGCGGGCAGGGTGGTGCCCAGTTGGCGCAGCAAGGTGTAACGCTGGGGATCAATCTGCTGCTGGGGTATGCCGCGTTGCATTTCCTTGACCGACGCGGGGGCGGTTGCTCGGGTTTCCATTGTGACTACCTTGCGACCCAGGGGGCTGCGGTAGAACTCGATTGCTTTTTCATGGGCAGAGTCGGGCAGCGTTACAGCCAGACGGCTACGCGCCCGGTCTTGCATGGCCTGGGGTTCAAAACGCTGATTGCTCTTGTTGACCAGGCTGGCATGCACATTGGCTGGTAACTGCTGTGCATATCGTTGCTGAGCGGCGCTCAGGGCATCCTGGAAATGGCGCTGGTGAGCTGCCATCCCCGACAGGTCGTAGAGCTGCGCGGGCGTCTGAGCCCTTACGTTCATGGCAATGAGGGCGACACTGATTAACAGTGCCATGGCCAGCAGGTGGATCGATTTAAGGCGCATAGATTCTCGCATTGAGGATTGTGGTCAGAACAGACTGTTTGGCAGGCTTGTTGTGCCAGCGGCAAAGGATACAATGCGCCGGCTGGCAGCCTGGGACGTCAAACCGATGTCTGGGGGTGTCAGGTACTCCAAGCGTAGCATCCAACGCAACATTCGAGTTTATAACCATGTCCGAGTTCCCCCTTGCCCTGGGCGATTGTTTCGAGCGCATCGCCGATGACCTGGTTGTCCGTCGCTGGTCCGTTCAGGAGCAGGCGTTGCCTGACGAGCTGGTCGGCGAACTGGGCGCGGTCTGCCGCCAGTTATGGCGCCGCGATGACCTGACACCGGCGGCTGTGGGTCCCGCTGGAGAAGAGCTGGTTATCCCGTCGATTCGTGGTGATTATACGCGCTGGCTGGATGACTGCCCGCCAACGATGGCTGGAGCCGCTTTTCTGCAGATCATGGATGGCCTGCGTTCTACGCTTAATCGCAATCTGTTCATCGGACTCGATAGCTTTGAAACCCACTACGCTCTCTATCCCCCTGGTGCGGGATATCGAAAACATCTGGACCGCTTCAAGGGAAGCCCCCTGAGGCAGGTATCGGTAGTGGCTTATCTGAATCAGGCCTGGCAGCCAGGGGACGGGGGAGAATTACGTTTGCATCTGGAGCAAGGCAGGCATGATGTCGCGCCGCGCGGTGGCACCCTGGCGGTATTCATGAGCGACAGTATTGTGCATGAAGTGCTGGCGGCGAACCGGGAGCGTGCCAGCCTCGTGGGCTGGTTTCGCCGTAGACCGGACAATCCGCTTTTGCGCTAGCAGATTGCCGGCCTGCTATTGGCAAATCAGAACAGGACGCGGGCGCGGATAGTACCCTTGACCTGCTGGACCTTCTCCAAAGCCAGCTCGGAGGCGTCAGCGGAGACGTCGATCACTACGTACCCCACCTTTTCATTGGTCTGCAGGAATTGGCCGCAGATATTGATGTTGTTCTGCGCGAATACCTGGTTGATTTCGCTCATCACGCCAGGCACGTTCTGGTGAATGTGCAGCAGGCGATGCATGCCAGGATGCGAGGGCAGCGCCACTTCCGGGAAGTTGACCGAAGTGATGGAGGTGCCGTTATCGCTGTAGCGCACCAGCTTCTCTGCTACTTCCAGGCCGATGTTGGCCTGCGCTTCCAGCGTCGAGCCGCCGACATGGGGCGTCAGGATGCAGTTGTCGAATTCGCGCAGCGGGCTGACAAATTCTTCCTTGTTGGAGCGTGGCTCGACCGGGAACACATCGATAGCAGCGCCATTGAGGTGCTTGTCGCGCAGTGCGCCGGCCAGAGCATCAATGTCCACCACAGTGCCACGGGCGGCGTTGATCAGGATCCCGCCGGGCTTGATTGCACGGATTTCCTTCTCGCCCATCATCCACTTGGTCGCAGCGGTCTCCGGTACATGCAAGGTTACGATATCAGCCATGCCCAGCAACTCGTGCAGTGAGGCGACCTGTACTGCATTGCCCAGTGGCAACTTGGTCACCACGTCGTAGAAGAACACCTGCATGCCCAGGCCTTCAGCCAGAACAGACAGTTGGGTGCCGATCGAACCATAGCCGATGATCCCCAGTTTCTTGCCACGGATTTCATAGGAATTGTCTGCGCTCTTGATCCAGCCACCTCGGTGGCAAGAAGCGTTTTTCTCCGGGATGCCGCGCAGCAGCAAAATGGCTTCAGCCAGAACCAGTTCGGCTACCGAGCGCGTGTTGGAGAAGGGGGCGTTGAATACCGCCACGCCCATTTCCATCGCTGCTGTCAGGTCTACCTGGTTGGTGCCGATGCAGAAACATCCGACGGCGACCAGTTTGTGAGCGTGGCTGAAAACCTCGGCGGTCAGTTGGGTGCGTGAGCGAATACCGATGAAGTGAGCCTCGGCAATCGCTTCCTTGAGCTGCTCTTCGGGCAGGGAGCCCACGTGGTACTCGATGTTGGTGTACCCGGCAGCCTTCAGTGTGTCGACGGCGGTCTGGTGGACGCCCTCGAGGAGCAGAAACTTGATCTTGCTTTTGTCCAGCGAGGTTTTGTTCATGGTGTCGGATACCCGCAATGCTGATTAAGATAAGCCATCAGTACTCTGTGACGTTTTTTGTCGCAGCAAGAGTCCTGTTTCGGAAGCCGCGTATGCTAGCATAATCTCCCTTTTTTGATGCTTGTACCTGTATGAAAAGTCTTCAGGTACAGCATGAATTCCGTTCGAGAGCCGCCCATGACCCCAGATACCATTATCGATACCCTTAAAACGCTGGTAGATGCCGACAAGGTGCGCACCGACGCGGAGTCGTTGAATACCTGGGGCAAGGACTGGACGAAGCATTTTGAGCCAGCACCACTTGCGATCGTGTTTCCGAAAAACACCGCACAGGTTCAGGCTCTGGTGCGATTTGCCAATGAGCAGAAGCTGGCACTGGTGCCCTCCGGCGGGCGCACCGGGCTCTCCGCTGCTGCGGTAGCGGCCAACGGAGAGATCGTCGTCTCCTTTGACTACATGAACCAGATCACGGAGTTCAATGAGTTCGATCGCACTGTCGTTTGTCAGCCTGGTGTGGTGACGGCACAGCTGCAGCAGTTCGCCGAGGACAAGGGTTTGTACTATCCGGTGGACTTTGCCTCCGCGGGATCCAGTCAGATAGGTGGTAATATCGGTACCAACGCCGGTGGTATCAAGGTAATTCGCTACGGTATGACCCGTAACTGGGTGGCGGGTCTGAAGGTGGTTACCGGTACGGGCGAGTTGCTGGAACTGAACAAGGATCTGACCAAGAACGCCACAGGTTATGACCTGCGTCAGCTGTTTATCGGCGCTGAAGGCACGCTGGGATTTGTTGTCGAGGCGACCATGAAGCTGGAGCGCGCGCCGCGCAATCTTACCGCCATGGTGTTGGGTACACCGGACTTCGACTCGATCATGCCGGTATTGCATGCTTTCCAGAATCGGATCGACCTGACGGCTTTTGAGTTTTTCTCTGACAAGGCCATGGCCAAAATCATGGGCCGCGGTGATGTCCCGGCACCATTCGAGACTGACTGCGCTTTCTATGCTCTTCTCGAGTTTGAAGCCTTGAATGAAGATGTCGCCAATGATGCGTTGGCCACCTTCGAGCACTGCGTCGAGCAGGGCTGGGTGCTCGACGGCGTCATGAGTCAGAGCGAGCAGCAACTGCAGAACCTCTGGAAATTGCGTGAGTTCATTTCCGAGACCATCTCGCACTGGACGCCTTACAAGAACGATATATCCGTTACTGTGGGTAAAGTGCCGGCTTTCTTGCACGATATTGATGCTATCGTCGCCCAACACTATCCGGATTTCGAAATTGTCTGGTTTGGCCACATAGGCGACGGCAATCTGCACCTGAATATTCTCAAACCGGAAAGCCTGTCCAAGGACGAGTTCTTCTCGCGCTGCGCCACGGTGAACAAATGGGTGTTTGAGATCGTGCAGAAATACAACGGTTCGATTTCCGCCGAACATGGTGTCGGCATGACCAAGCGCGACTATCTGACCTACAGCCGCAGCGAAGCGGAAATTGCCGTAATGAAATCGATCAAGAAGGTGTTCGATCCAAACGGAATAATGAACCCGGGCAAGATCTTCCCAGTGGCTTGATTGTCATCAACAGCAAGGAGATTCCATGCACTACCAACACCGTTTTTCCGATGGTTCTCCTGCTGATTTGCCGGTGGGCAAGGTGGTATGTGTGGGGCGTAACTACGCCGAACATGCCAAGGAGCTGAATAACCCGGTACCTACCGAGCCGCTTTTGTTCATCAAGCCATCGACAGCTATCACGTCGCTGGCCGACCCTGTCGAGCTACGCCCCTCGCGTGGTCCGGTACACTACGAAACCGAGCTTGCCCTGCTGGTTGGCAGCAGTCTGAGCGGCAAGATCGACGAGGCTGAAGCCCGTCAGGCCATCGTTGGAGTGGGTCTGGCGCTGGATCTGACCCTGCGTAAGCTGCAGGATCAACTCAAGGCCAAGGGGCATCCCTGGGAGCGGGCAAAAGCATTTGATGGTGCCTGCCCCTTGTCTTTGTTCGTACCGATCGTCCAGGCACCCGAGCTGAACGATCTGGGTCTCGAGCTGCGGATCAACGGCGAACTGCGTCAGCAAGGTAACGCTGACCAAATGATCACCCCGATCCTGAGGTTGTTGCAGCAGATTGCCGAGGTATTTACCCTGCTGCCCGGCGATGTTGTTATCACTGGCACCCCTGCAGGGGTTGGCGTGCTGCAAGCTGGTGATCAATTGGAATTGTCCATACCCGGCCTGTTAGAGCAGGCTGCATGCGTGCAGGGCTGAATGTGTCCCCCGCATACTTTGAGCTTTGTGGTCCTGGGATTTTGGAAGTGTTCACTGCATAGCTCTCACTGCGGGTCTGACTAGATGTCGATGCTGAAAATCATTGTGGTGCTGACCATTGCAAGTTTGCTGGCGGCAGTTGGTTACTTGCGACTCAATCACCTGGATGTCCTCTGGTGGTACGACTGGAAGCTCAATCGTGAGGTGACGTCGGACCAGTCGCTAGGGCTTGGTCGCTACCGGGTAGATATTGAGGCCCGCCAAGTAGAGGGCATCAATGATGACCTTTCCGCGCTCACCTACAATGCCGACACAGGAACCCTTTTCGCACTGCTCAATGGCGATCCGCTGCTTCTTGAGTTGAGCGTTGAGGGTGAGGTGCTGCGTCGTATCCCGGTGAAAGGGGGCAGGGATATGGAGGGGCTAACTCATGTGGCCGGGAATCAATACGTGATTGCCAAGGAGCGTGACCAGCGGCTGTCTCTGGTGACGATAACCGAAGCCACCCGGGAGCTAGATGTAAGCGCTGCCCCCAGCCTGGTGATAGCACTGGACGAGCCTGGCAACAAAGGATTTGAAGGATTGTCCTGGGATGATGCTAACCGCAGGTTGCTGGTGGTGCGGGAGCGCGACCCGTTGCGCGTGCTGGCAGTTACGGGTTTTGTCGACGCTGTGGCTGGCGAGCCCAGCAGCCTGGACATTACCGAAATCAAGTCAGATGGCTCAGCAATGTTGTTCATGAGTGATCTTTCGTCGGTCAGCGTGGACCGGAGTAGTGGCCATATTATGCTGCTCAGTGACGAGTCACATATGGTGGTCGAATATGATACTGAGCAGAAACCGATCAGTTTGCTGGGGTTGTGGCGCGGCATGAGCGGACTGCGCGACACTGTGCCGCAGGCCGAAGGACTGGCGGTGGATGATCTGGATCGGGTGTATGTGGTCAGCGAGCCGAACCTTTTCTATCGGTTCGTGCCCGCGGACTAGCCATTCAGACTGGCTTCAGCGTTTTGACTCCTTCGGCGGTACCCAATAGCAGAATGTCCGCCGGGCGGGCGGCGAACAGTCCGTTACAGACCACGCCGACGATCGCATTGAGTTGTTCTTCCAGCTTGCGAGGGTCATGGATCTGCATGTTGTGCACGTCGAGAATCACGTTGCCGTTATCAGTAACAACACCTTCGCGATAAACCGGGTCACCGCCGAGCTTTACTATCTCGCGGGCAACGTGGCTGCGGGCCATTGGAATCACCTCGACGGGAAGGGGGAACTCACCCAGCGTGTCGACCAGTTTGCTGCCGTCGGCAATACAGATAAAGGTACGAGCAACGGCGGCCACGATTTTTTCCCGAGTCAGGGCCGCGCCTCCGCCCTTGATGAGCTCCAGGTGCTTGTTCGCCTCGTCAGCGCCGTCCACGTAGTAATCCAGCCTGCCGACGCTATTGAGGTCGTGCACCTGAATGCCATGTTCGCGCAGCCTTTCGGCTGTGGCCTGGGAGCTGGCTACAGCGCCGTCGAAAAAACCCTTATGTTTTGCCAGTGCGTCGATGAAGCAGTTGGCTGTCGATCCGGTGCCGATGCCAATGACGCTGGTGTCTTCCAGGTTTGGTAGCAAAATATCCACGGCAGCCTGGCCAACGGCCTGTTTCAATTTATCCTGGGACATGGTTGATACCTCTGGTCGGCGTTATTCGAAGTCGCAAATTATACGCGCCATGGAGAGGCAGCGTGTAGTCGCAGACCGGGCTATTCGCTAGACTGGTGGTTTTCCCCGGAACAAGTCGAAGCCCCATGCTGGAAACCTACGTCAAGAAGATCCTCAACTCCCGCGTCTACGATGTTGCGGTTGAGACGCCCATTCACGCCGCACCTTTCCTGTCAGAGCGGCTGGACAATACGGTTCTGCTCAAACGGGAAGACCTGCAGCCAGTGTTTTCGTTCAAGATTCGTGGCGCCTACAACAAATTGGCACTACTGACTGACGAACAGCGCGCCTGTGGCGTAGTGACAGCTTCGGCCGGTAACCACGCCCAGGGTCTGGCCTACGCGGCGCGTCATCTGGGGGTGAAAGCCACCATCGTCATGCCGCGCACTACACCTGAGATCAAGGTGCGTGCCGTTCGTGCCCGAGGCGCAAAGGTTGTCCTGCATGGGGATGCTTTTGACGAAGCCCTGGCCTATTCGCAAAAGTTGATCAAGGAAAAGGGGCTTGTGTACATCCACCCCTTCGATGACCCCGATACCATAGCCGGTCAGGGCACCATTGCCATGGAGATCTTGCGTCAGCATCAAGGGCAGTTGGACGCGATCTTTGTGCCGGTTGGCGGTGGTGGTCTGATCGCAGGTATCGCTGCCTACGTCAAATATCTGCGGCCGGACATCCGCGTGATCGGTGTGGAACCGGAAGATGCCGCATGCCTTAAGGCAGCGATGGCTGCTGACGAGCGGGTGGTGTTAAGCCAGGTAGGACTGTTTGCCGACGGCGTGGCAGTTGCGCAGATAGGTCAGCATACCTTTGAGGTCTGCCGTCATCATGTCGATGAGGTGATCACGGTTACTACCGATGAAATGTGCGCCTCGATCAAGGATATCTATGACGACACGCGGTCTATCTGCGAGCCGGCGGGGTGCCTTGGTGTGGCCGGTATAAAGAAGTACGTCGAGCGAGAAGGTTGTAGTGGCAAGGTGTTTATCGCTATTGATTCGGGCGCCAACGTCAACTTTGATCGTTTGCGCCACGTGGCCGAGCGTGCCGAGATTGGCGAAAAGCGCGAGGCTTTGCTGGCCGTGACCATTCCGGAAAAACCCGGCAGCTTCAAGGCGTTCTGCCAGGCGATCGGTAAGCGATCGATAACCGAGTTCAATTACCGTTTTCACGATGATGCCGAGGCCCACATCTTTGTCGGCGTGCAGACCCACCCGGAACTTGACCCCCGGGATGCACTGGTGGAACTGCTGGGGCAGGAAGGCTTTCCGGTTCTGGACCTGACCGACAACGAACTGGCCAAGCTGCATATCCGCCACATGGTCGGAGGCCATTGCGAGCAGGTTACCGATGAGGTGGTTTACCGTTTCGAGTTTCCTGAACGCCCAGGTGCGCTGTTCAACTTTCTCAACAAATTGGGTGGGCGCTGGAATATATCCATGTTCCATTACCGCAACCACGGAGCGGCATACGGTCGGGTGGTGGTAGGACTTCAGGTAGCAGAGGCGGATAGACACAAAGTGCCGGAAATCCTGGACAGTATTGGGTATATGTATTGGGATGAAACGGACAATCCTGCTTACAAACTCTATCTGGCCTGAAAAGACGCCCCTGGATCGGTCCCTTTGGCCAGATTTGACATGGATCCTGACAAGGTCTAAAAAATGAAGACGTGATTCACGCTATGTATTCGTATCACTTGCGATCTTCTTTTGTTATTGGGGTTCGGCGAGGCGAGTCTGGCGTGGGCTTCCACTTACTAGAACAACGTTTTGAATAATAATAATGTACTGCATTTGGGGGAGGAGTAGCTGTGCGTCGTAAACCTGATTTGCTTTGGGTGCTGGTTATTGTTTTTGGCCTTGGGGTGGTGACTACGGGATACACCCAGGGGTTTCTGGAGAGCAGGTCTGTGGTGGAGCGCAATCAGCAGTAGCGCTTAGGCCCGCTTGAACATGAGACACTCTGCATCACTGATGATGCCATCGAGGGGAATGTCCCAGGACTCTACTGGCAACCTGTCTAGCTTCTGACAATCGTGGGCCAGTCCTATCAGGCTGGGCGCGAGCCACGTCTGCCTTTGGCGAAGATAGGCGAAGGTCCTGTCGTAGAATCCTCCGCCCATTCCCAGTCGGTTGCCCTGCACATCAAAGCCAACCAGCGGCATCAGTACCATGTCCAGTCGCCATGGCTGCGTCTGGCTGCTGATGCTGGCCCTGGGCTCGGTAATACCAAAGCGATTACGCGTCCATTGTTGATGCTTGTGAATGCGTTGAAATCCCATGCTGCCACGCGGCCACCGTTTCAAAACAGGCAGATAACAGGTCTTGCCGAGGCGAAGAGCGTGGCGTAAAAGCAGGATTGGGTCGATCTCACCGTCGTTAGCCAGATACAAAGCAATGTGCCGACTGCGGACAAACATCGGGTGCTTGGCCAGTTGCCGAAAAAGACGACGGCTGGCCTGCTTTTGCTGGGCGGGGGTGAGTGCCCGGCGCGCGGAACGCAGTTCCTTGCGTAGCGCCTTGCGTCGGGTAGGGATCATGTGAGGGTCCCCGGAGATGCCGCTGCCGGGTTAGCCCTTGAACCCGAAAGTTCAAGGTGGGGGACACGGCATTGCCTCAGGCTTTCCGTCATGCGGACATGCACACTGACAATGGCGCGTGGCCTCCTTTTACAGGAGTATCGGCTCAGGGACATCACCTGCTGGCAAACATCCCAGGGACAAAGGCCACTATACAGAAAAATGCGCACTAGTTCACGGCCGATCAGGATTGGTGGCGTGAAAGTGCCTGATCAAGGCGGCTGACCAGTTCGCCGATTTGCTGTTGTTGCCGATCGAGTTCGCCATCCTGCTTGCGGCTGCCGGTCAGCATCTCGTGGCTAATATTAATTGCAGCCATGACGGCTATCCGCTCCACGCCAATAACCTTGCCGCTGTTGCGAATGTCCCGCATGGTGCTATCCAGATGGCGTGCAGCCTGTTCCAGATTGCTACGCTCCTCGGGAGGGCAGCTCACACGATATTCCTTATCGAGAATGTTCAGGGTGACGGTCAGGGCGGTGCTCATGCATCATGCTCCAGGGATTTGAGACGAGATATCATGGCTTCGACCTTCTGACGGGCCAAATCGTTCTTTTCAATTAATTGCATCCGCTCTTCTCTCCAGGATTTTTCCTGTAGCTGCAGATGCTGGTTCTGCTGCTGGAGGCGGTCGCACAAGTCGATCAGTTGGGCCACTTTCAGTGTCAGAGTATTAATGTCGGGTGCTTCCATTTTCGCCATTCTGTCTTCCCGGTGTTGGGCAACTATAGAGTGGCGCTGCAAGCCGGTCAAACCTGTATCGGGAAGATACAGAGTCCCGGCCAGATGCCTGGGGTTCACTGCACTGGACCCTGCTCGCCGGGGGCAGTAGATTACGCAACATATAAGCTCCGCTATCGAAGCCCATCTGCTTTTATAATGTTCTGGTTACTCCTGGAGGCCTCGCTTTATGGCACTGATGCCAGCCGTATTTGATTTTGACCGTTATGCCCAGCTTTTCAGTGACCTGGGAGCGTCGGCCTTTCCCGCCGAGATGCATGGTCATCTGGTCGGTAGGCTATCCGCCGGCGCCCGTTACGACCATGGTACCTGGCTGAATGTAGCCCAGGAGTTGCTTGATACTCGGGGTACGCTCTCCGAGGCTGGCAAGGTTCAGCTCATCCTGTTGCACGATGCCAGTCTGGCCGAGCTGACCGGGAGTGGCTTTGATATCACTCTCCTTCTGCCGGACGACAGCGCAACCGTTGACAGGCGCACCCAGGCGCTTGGTCAGTGGTGCGAAGGCTTTCTGGGTGGTTTTGGTCTGGTTGAACGCAGTGGCGAGCTGAGCGAAGAGGCGGATAGTGCGCTACGAGATTTCGCTGCCATTGCCCAAGTGCAAACCGACCTGGAGGAGTCTGAAGCCAACGAGGTCGATTACATGGAAGTCATGGAATACGTTCGCATGGCGGTGCTGATGCTTTTCAGTGAATGTCAGCCCGCTTCCGACAGCGAGAAACAGCCCCCGGCATCATTGCACTAGGAAAAGAGGTAGGCATGCACATATCCAGACAGGAATACGCCCGACGTCGCAAGGCGCTCATGGCACAGATGGAGCCCAACAGCATTGCGGTGCTGCCTGCCTCTCCAGTGCGCGTGCGCAACCGGGATGTGGAATACCAATACCGCCAGGACAGCGATTTTCAGTACCTGACCGGGTTTCCAGAGCCCGAAGCGGTAGCGGTGCTGATTCCGGGGCGTGAGCATGGCGAATATGTGCTTTTCTGCCGCGAGAAGGACAAAGAGCGGGAGCTCTGGGATGGCTACCGTGCGGGCCAGGATGGCGCAGCCAGCGAATATGGGGCAGACGACGCTTTCCCGATTGCCGATGTCGACGACATCTTGCCGGGATTGATCGAAGGGCGCGAGCGGGTTTACTACGCGATGGGCGCCAACCCCGATTTTGACCGCCGTTTGACCAACTGGATCAATGTTATCCGCAGCAAGGCTCGGCTGGGTGCGACTCCGCCCAACGAGTTTGTTGCCCTCGACCACTTGCTGCACGATATGCGCTTGTACAAGAGTGCCGCAGAGGTCAAGGTGATGCGTGAGGCGGCTCAGATTTCCGCCAAGGCGCATGTGCGCGCCATGGAGATCTGCCGTCCGGGAAGCTGGGAATACCAGTTGGAAGCTGAGCTGCAACATACCTTTATGTGTCATGGCAGCCGATACCCTGCCTACTCCTCCATTGTCGCCGCTGGCCGAAATGGCTGCATTCTGCATTACACCGAAAATAACGCGCAGATTCGCGACGGTGATCTGGTGCTGATTGATGCCGGCTGCGAGCTCGACTGTTATGCCAGCGACATTACCCGCACTTTTCCCGCCAGTGGACGCTTTACCACCGAGCAACGTGCCGTCTATGACATCGTGCTTGAAGCCCAGGCCGCAGCCTTTGAGGTGATCGCCCCTGGCCGCAACTGGAATGAAGCCCATGAGGCAACCGTCCGGGTGATTACCGCGGGACTGGTCGAACTGGGTCTGCTGCAGGGCGATGTTGAGGAACTTATTGCTCACGAAACCTACAAGCGTTTTTACATGCATCGTGCCGGCCATTGGTTGGGCATGGATGTGCATGACGTGGGTGACTATCGCGTGGGTGGCGCCTGGCGTGAGCTGGAGGCCGGCATGGTGATGACGGTCGAGCCGGGAATCTATATTGCACCTGATGATGAGACGGTGCCGCGCAAATGGCGGGGTATCGGAATTCGCATCGAGGATGACGTGGTAGTGACCAAAACCGGTTGCGAGGTGCTGAGTGCCGACGTGCCCAAGGATGCGGATGAGATCGAGGCCCTTATGTCACGAGCTCGAGAGGATGTTGGAGTGCCTGCGTGAGTAGCGCGAAAAGTGCTGGCGCAGGCAAGGATCTGACGATTATTGGTGGCGGTATGGTTGGCGCCTGCCTGGCGCTGGCCCTGCAGGACTGCGCGCGCCGGGCCGGTTGGCGTATTCGTCTTATCGAAGCTCAGCCTTTGGCAGCGGGGCAGGTGCAACCCAGCTACGATTCACGCTCTACCGCACTCTCGCACGGCAGTCGTCTGCTGCTCGAGCGACTCGGCGTCTGGGACCGATTGACAGCTTGCGTCGAGCCGATCCGGCAGATCCATGTGTCTGATCGTGGGCACCCTGGCGTAACCCGACTGTATGCCGAAAAGGAACGCGTACCTGCGTTGGGTTATGTGGTCGAGAACGCCAGGCTGGGTGAGGTGTTGCTGGGCGCTCTTGACCCCCAGGCGGTCGAATGGATGGCTCCTGCACGTGCCAGCTCGGCGCGTGCGGTTCCAGGAGGCTATTCGCTTGATATCGAGACCGGCGAATCCAGCCAGACGGTGCACACGGATTTACTGGTACTTGCTGACGGAGGCAGGTCAGGATTGCTCGATCAGTTAGGTGTGCATCGCGAAATCAGCCCCTATGGGCAGACCGCAATTGTCACCAATATTACCAGCGCCCAGGGTCATGGATCGGTAGCCTATGAGCGGTTTACCGAATCCGGGCCCCTGGCACTGCTCCCACTGGCTGGTCAGCGCAGCGGCCTGGTCTGGACCCTGCCGGAGGATCAGGCAGATGATATTGCTGCGCTACCCGACCGGGAGTTTCTGGCCGCGCTACAACAGGCCTTTGGTTTTCGCATTGGTGCCTTGACGCGGGTGGGTGCGCGGACGGCCTATCCGCTCAAGCTGATCGAGGCCCAGGAGCAGGTCAGGGCCCACCTGGTGATTCTTGGTAACGCAGCCCATAGCCTGCATCCCATTGCCGGGCAGGGTTTCAATTTGTCGCTTCGCGATACTGTGGCCCTGGCAGACAGGCTGATTGCTGCCCAGGCAAGGCAACGACCGCTGGGTGATCTTGCCGTTCTGCAGGACTATCTGGACGGTCAGCGCGCCGATCAGCGTCTGACGGTAGCGTTCAGTGACTATCTGACCCGCCTGTTCAGCAATCGCCAGCCGGTACTGACCCTGGGCCGCAATCTAGGCCTGCTCGGCCTGGATCTTCTGCCGCCAGCGCGGCGCATGTTTGCGAAACAGGCCATGGGCCTGAAAATCTGAGCGCTTAAATTGCTTTGCAGCGCAGTCATTCGAGGTGGGTTTCATGCCGCAAGACTATGATCTGATTATTGTTGGTGGCGGCATGGTGGGCGCAACGCTAGCGCTTGCGCTGGCCGATACCGAATTGAATATCGCCCTGGTTGATGCCTTGCCACTGGATCCTCAGCCTGCTCGTCCGGCGCAAACCGTCTCTGGTTATGATTCTCGGGTGAGTGCGGTCAGCGCCGCGTCCGAGCGCATATTCACGCGACTGGGTGTATGGCCGCTGATTGATAGTGAGCGTCGCTGTGCATATCAGCATATGTGCGTCTGGGATGCAGAGGGCACGGGCGAAATCCGTTTCGATGCCCTCGCCCTGAACGAAAGCCGTCTTGGCCACATCGTGGAGAACGTTCGTTTGCAGCAGGCATTGCTGGGCCGGCTGGAGCAAACCAGCGTAGACATGCTTGGCAATCGAAAAATCGAGACTCTGGTGCGCGAGGATGCGGGCTGGCGGCTCAAGCTGGTGGGTGGCGAGGCCCTCTGCGCCCCCTTGGTAGTCGCCGCCGATGGCGCTCGATCCAAGGTGCGCGAGCTTGCCGGGTTCGCTCTCAGGGAGTGGGATTACCTGCACCATGCGATTGTCACTACTGTGCAGGTGGCCGAGCCGCACCAGGCCACGGCTTGGCAGCGCTTCCTGCCAACGGGGCCGTTGGCATTTCTGCCCTTGCCTGATCGGGCGGGTGAACACTACTGCTCCATTGTCTGGTCGTTATTGCCAGAAGCCGCAGACCGGGTCATGGCGTTGGATGATGCTGCGTTTGCGCGCGAGGTGGGTGCGGCAATTGAAGATCGGCTAGGTCAGGTCGTGGCAGTAGATCCGCGATTTCGTATCGAATTAAGACAACGCCATGCCAAGACCTATGCGATGCAGGGACTGGTATTGGTGGGAGATGCGGCGCATACCATCCATCCGCTGGCCGGGCAGGGAGTCAATCTGGGGTTGCTGGATGCTGCCGAGCTGAATGACGTGCTGCGTGCGGCAATTCAGCGCGGGGAGCCACTGGCGGACCTGGATGTGCTGCAGCGCTATGAGCGCAGGCGCATGGGTGCCAACCTCGGCATGATGGCGGCCATGGAAGGTTTTGAACGCCTGTTCCACGCCAATGCCCTGCCGCTGCGCTGGCTGCGTAACGCAGGTATGCAATGGCTGGATCAGCAGGCAAAGTTGAAGTCGGTTGTCATACGTCGTGCGATGGGGCTCGACGGTGATCTGCCTTCCTTGGCTGGCGACCCGGAATTGGATGGCAAGGAGAGCTAAACACGGTTGCTATTCTAAATTCGAATCATTACCATCTAGCCTCTGCTTATTATCAAGAGGCCTAGCCCATGTCCGTTATTCGCTCCATCACTGCGCTGAGTCTGGCTCTTACCACCTTCGGCAGCATCGCCCAGGCCAAAGAGCTGGTGGTTTATTCTGCACGCCAGGATCATCTGATTCAGCCGGTGTTCGATCTCTATACCGAGAAGACTGGCGTCAAGATCAACTTCATCACGGAC
Source organism: uncultured Halopseudomonas sp. (assembly GCF_963977355.1). NCBI lineage: Bacteria > Pseudomonadati > Pseudomonadota > Gammaproteobacteria > Pseudomonadales > Pseudomonadaceae > Halopseudomonas > uncultured Halopseudomonas sp. The sequence goes on from NZ_CAXBOV010000001.1 coordinate 154,790, forward strand.
AAGGAAGCGCCTCTTCTGGCTCGTCTTCAGGCAGAAGGTGAGAACACGCCTGCCGACATGCTGATCACCGTGGATGCCGGGAATCTATGGCAGGCGGAGCAGCAGGGCGTGCTGCGGGAGGTGAAGTCCGATGTCATCGAAAAGAACATACCAGCCCAGTACCGAGCCGAGAGTGGCAAATGGGTAGGCCTCTCGCTGCGCGCACGCACCATCGTGTATTCGACCGAACGGGTCGATCCCGCCGAGCTGAGCACGTATGAGGCATTGGCAGATGACAGCTGGAAGGGCCGAGTATGTCTGCGTACGTCAAAAAAGGTATATAACCAGTCCCTGACCGCCACCATGATTGAAACCCTGGGCGAAGAGCGCACGGGCGAAGTCATTTCAGGTTGGGTGAACAACCTGGCTACGCCAGTGTTTCCCGATGACACCTCGCTGATTGAATCAATCAATGCTGGCCAGTGCGATGTGGGGATCGTCAACACCTACTATTTCGGTCGTTTGCAGAAAACCAATCCTGACCTCAAGGCAGCCCTGTTCTGGCCGAACCAGGAGGATCGTGGTGTGCACGTGAATATTTCTGGTGCGGGTGTGACCATGCACTCCAAGCAGCCGGAAGAAGCCATCAAGCTTCTGGAGTGGATGACCACGCCTGCGGCTCAGGAAGTATTTGCCGAGGTTAACCAGGAGTTTCCTGCCAATGAAAGTGTGGATCCCTCCCATGAAGTCGCAGCCTGGGGAGATTTCAAGGCAGACCAGATTAATGTCGAGGTCGCGGGGCGTTTGCAGGCTGAGGCCATCATGCTGATGGATCGCCAGGGCTGGAAGTAAACCGGTCTGCAGCACTAGCCGGAGCCATCGCCGGCATTTCCCGATATACTGCACGCCCGGCCTAGCGCCGGGCGTTTGCATTTTTTCCGGCCGCTGATATCCAGCGTGCCTGTCCAACTGTCGCAGGAGCAGATGTGCCCCAGGTCATGATCAGCAAAATGCCTTACTGGCGGGCGGTGGCCTACGGCGCAGCCGCGCTGGTGGTGATGCCGTTGCTGGTGCTGGTGCTCAGTTGGCAGAACATTGATACCGACATCTGGGCGCATCTGTTGCAGACGCAGTTGCTTCAGTTGATTGGCAACACCCTGACGCTGGTCGCTGGCGTGGGCGCAGGCGTTATTTTGTTGGGGGTCAGTCTGGCCTGGTTGACCAGCATGTGCGAGTTCCCTGGTCGGCGCTGGTTGGACTGGGCGCTGATGTTGCCATTCGCCATTCCGGCCTACGTGCTGGCATTCGTGATGATCGGACTGCTGGATTTTGCCGGCCCGGTGCAAACGTTGCTGCGTGACTGGTTGGGTAATGATTTCCGCATGGTATCCATCCGCTCAACCGGTGGCGTCATTCTTGTTCTGGTGCTGGTTTTCTATCCCTACGTCTATCTGCTCGCCCGGAGCGCTTTTATGGCTCAAGGGAGGGGTTTGATGGAGGCTGCACGTGTTCTGGGGCAGACGCCGTGGAAGGGGTTCACCAAAATCGCGCTACCCATGGCACGGCCGGCCATAGGCGCGGGGGCGGCGTTGGCAATCATGGAGACTCTGGCTGATTTCGGCGCGGTATCCGTTTTCAACTATGACACCTTCACCACAGCGATCTACAAGACGTGGTACGGCTTCTTCAGCTTGCAGACAGCTACTCAGTTGGCCAGTGTGCTGTTGCTTTTTGTCTTTCTGGCCCTGTTTGCCGAGCGCAGGGCTCAGGGCAGTAGACGTTTCCCCGGGGTCGACCGACCCCGTCCCGGTGCGATATATCGGCTGCGCGGGATCAATGCATGGTTGGCAAGCGGTTATTGCCTGCTGGTACTGGCCGTTGCCTTTATCATCCCGGTGAGTCAGTTGGTCTATTGGCTGGTCGAGGGGGGCATGGCCCACCTGGATAGCCGCTACTGGTCACTCATTCGCAATACGCTGATGTTGGGCGGTATGGCTGCGGTTCTGACTGTCAGTCTGGGCATTCTGCTGGCCCTGGCCAGACGACTACAGCCTATTCGGCGTGTGCGCACGGCAGTGGCAGTGTCGAATCTTGGCTACGCGCTGCCAGGATCAGTATTGGCGGTCGGTATCATGTTCGCGTTCAGCTGGATCGATAATGCCTTTCTGATCCCGCTGCGTGGCTGGTTGGGTGCCGAGCAGCCGGCACCTCTGCTGCTGGGCAGCCTGTTTGCTCTGCTGTTAGCTTATCTCATTCGTTTCATGGCGGTCGCTTACGGTCCCCTGGATACCTCCCTCGCGCGTATCAAACCGTCGCTCCCGGAGGCCGCCCAGAGTCTGGGGCAGTCAGGCTGGGCGGTTTTGCGGCGTATCTATCTGCCCTTGCTGTTACCGGGCATTCTCAGCGCCGGGTTGCTGGTCTTTGTTGACGTGCTCAAGGAGATGCCCGCGACATTGCTGATGCGCCCCTTCGGCTGGGATACCCTGGCAGTGCGGATTCACGGGCTGACCACCGAAGGCAACTGGGAGCGGGCGGCACTACCAGCTCTGACGCTGGTGCTGGTTGGGCTCCTCCCGGTTATAGTGCTGATTCGACGCTCTGCACGGCGATAGCTAGGTTCGGATTCCTGGTCCCCGCGACCTCAATTGTCACCAAGGACTGCACACTAGGCTTATTTCTGGCTACAATTCACAGCCTGAACATCCTCCCTGCATCAAGGAAATGGCCACATGGGTTTGCGTACTCCGCTTTATGAGCAGCACCTGGCCGCCGGCGCCAAAATGGTTGATTTTGGCGGGTGGGACATGCCGTTGAATTACGGCTCACAGATGGAAGAGCATCATCATGTACGCCGCGATGTGGGTATGTTCGATGTGTCTCACATGACGGTGGTCGACGTTGCGGGTACTGAAGCCAAGGCTTTTCTGAGATACCTGCTCGCCAATGATGTTGAAAAACTGACCACTGCCGGCAAGGCTCTCTACAGCGGCATGCTCACTGAAGAGGGTGGCGTTGTAGATGACCTGATTGTCTATCTCGCCAAGGATGGGTACCGCCTGGTGGTGAATGCGGCAACCCGGGACAAGGATATAGCGTGGATGAACAGCCAGGCTGAAGGCTATGCAGTGACTCTGCATGAGCGTGATGATCTGGCGATGATTGCTGTGCAGGGGCCGCGCGCCCTTGACGTGGCGGCCTCCGTGGTCAGTGATGATCGCGCTGCGTTGATTGGTGATCTCAAACCTTTCCAGGGATTACCCAACGGCGACTGGTTCATTGGCCGCACGGGCTATACCGGGGAAGATGGGCTTGAGGTGATTTTACCTGCAGACCAGGCGGCTGATTTCTGGAACGCGCTGCTGGCTGCAGGCTGTCACCCATGTGGTCTGGCTGCCCGTGACACGCTGCGGCTTGAAGCCGGCATGAATCTGTACGGTGTGGATATGGACGAGAGTGTGTCGCCCCTGGCCGCCAATATGGCCTGGACGATCGCATGGGAGCCTGCCGAGCGCAACTTCATTGGTCGCAAGGCGCTCGAAGCTCAACGCGCCGCGGCAGATCAGCCCAAGCAGGTCGGATTGGTCATGGCCGAACGTGCTGTGCTGCGCGGTCATCAGAAGGTTCTGGTCGATGGTATCGGCGAGGGCGAAATCACCAGCGGCACCTTTTCCCCAACGCTGGGATGCTCCATAGCATTGGCACGTGTGCCGCGTGCTACTGGCGACAGCGTCCAGGTTGAAATCCGTGGCAAGTTGCTGAGCGCGCGCGTGGTCAAGCCAGGCTTCGTACGCAACGGCAAAGCCGTATTCGAATAACATTCCAATTCTTTTTCCGAGGACTTCCCCATGAGCAATACTCCCGCTGAGCTGCGTTACGCATCGAGCCATGAATGGACCCGCGAGGAAGCGGATGGCACCATCACGGTCGGCATCACCGATCATGCTCAGGACCTGTTGGGCGATGTTGTGTTCGTCGAACTGCCGGAAGTTGGTCGCGAAGTGACCGCTGGTCAGGAGTGTGCCGTGGTCGAGTCGGTCAAGGCTGCCTCTGATATCTATGCGCCAGTCAGCGGTGAAGTGGTTGCAATCAACGATACGCTTACCGACAGCCCCGAACTGGTCAACAGCGAACCCTATGCGGGCGCCTGGTTCTTCCGCGTCAAACCTAACGACTCGACCGAGCTGGACAAATTGATGGATGCAGACGCTTACAGCGCCTCTATCTGATATCCAGCGGTATTGCCGGCGAATGCGTTCCAGGAAGTTGGATGTACTGACAGGTTACTGTTTCTGGCTAACGCCGACACAGTAGCCTGCGTGACTCGGACGAACCGAGCCATTTAGCCGCGCCCTGTCTTTGGGGCCGCACAGGGCCACTCGGGCCCAACCTACCGCATTTTCAATCTTTGACAGGTATTTCCATGAGCCACACGCCAAGTCTCAACGATCTGGAACAGACAGATGCCTTTTTGCGTCGCCATATTGGTCCGGATGCTGCCGAACAGCAGGCAATGCTTGATGCCCTGGGCGTTGAGTCGCTGGATGCACTGATTGAGCAGACTGTCCCACGTAGCATCCTGCGTCAGGAGTTGCTGGACATGCAGGGGCCGCGCAGTGAAGCCGAGGTATTGGCGTATCTCAAGGAAATAGCCGGCCGCAATCAGGTATTTACCTCCTGCATCGGCATGGGTTACCACAACACGCTGACCCCGACGGTGATATTGCGTAACGTGCTGGAGAATCCGGGCTGGTATACGGCCTACACGCCGTACCAGCCGGAAATTGCCCAGGGCCGTTTGGAAGCGCTGTTGAATTTTCAACAGGTGTCGATCGACCTGACAGGTATGGAGCTGGCCAGCGCTTCTCTGCTGGATGAGGCGACAGCTGCGGCTGAGGCTATGGCGTTGGCTAAACGCGTAGCCAAAAGCAAGAGCAATCTGTTCTTTGTTGATCACGATTGCCACCCACAGACGATTTCAGTGGTGCGTACTCGTGCCGAGGCTTTCGGCTTTGATCTGGTAGTGGACGATGTAGCCAACCTCGCAGGACACGATGTTTTCGGAGCACTTTTCCAGTATCCGGATACCTGGGGCGAAATTCGTGATCTCAAGCCTTTGATCGATGAGGTTCACGCCAAACAGGGTCTGGCCTGCGTGGCGGCTGACCTGCTCAGCCTGGTGTTGCTGACACCGCCAGGTGAGCTGGGTGCCGACGTGGTATTCGGCTCGGCCCAGCGTTTTGGTGTGCCGATGGGGTATGGCGGGCCGCATGCGGCTTTCTTTGCCACCCGGGACGCTTACAAGCGCGCAATGCCTGGCCGTATCATCGGGGTCTCCATCGATGCCCGCGGTAATCGTGCGCTGCGCATGGCACTGCAGACTCGTGAGCAGCATATTCGTCGCGAGAAGGCCAACTCGAACATCTGTACTGCCCAGGTACTTCTTGCCAATATCGCCAGCTTCTATGCGGTATATCACGGTCCCGAGGGTTTGCGGACCATCGCCGAGCGGACTCACAGGCTGGCCTCGATTCTCGCCAGCGGTCTTGAAGCGGCAGGGTTCAAGCGGCGCAACGCGACATTCTTTGACACTCTGACCCTCGAAGTACCCGGCCAGGCCCGGGCCATCGTAGAGCGGGCGCGAGCGGCCCGAATCAACCTGCGGCTTATCGATGGCGATAACCTGGGGATCAGCCTGGACGAGAGCAGCACCCGTGCTACGGTTGAAACCCTACTGGCAGTATTTGCGGGCGAAGGTACGGTTCAGACCGTCGAGGTTCTGGACGCCGAGGTCGCTGGCAAGGAAATTGGAATTCCGGCCGGACTGCGTCGCCAATCGGACTTCCTTACCCACCCGGTATTCAATAGTTATCATTCTGAAACCGAGATGCTGCGGTATATCAAGTCGCTTGAGAACAAGGATCTGGCCCTGAACCACGCGATGATCCCCCTGGGTTCATGCACCATGAAACTCAATGCCACCACCGAGATGATCCCGGTGACCTGGCCTGAGTTCGGTCAGATGCATCCTTTCGTACCTCTGGTCCAGGCACAGGGCTACAAGGTAATGATCGACGAGCTGGATGAGATGCTGCGGCAGATTACCGGTTTCGATGCCATCTGCATGCAGCCCAATTCGGGCGCCCAGGGTGAATATGCAGGTCTGCTGGCCATTCGCAATTACCATGAAGCCAACGGCGACGAACATCGCAATGTCTGCCTGATTCCCACCTCTGCCCACGGTACCAATCCGGCATCGGCAATGATGGCCAGCATGCGCGTGGTGCTGGTGGGGTGTGATGATCAGGGTAACGTTGATATTGCCGACCTGCGTCAGAAGGCTGAAGACAATGCCGACAACCTGTCATGCCTGATGATTACCTATCCTTCCACCCACGGGGTATATGAGGAGGGCATTCGCGAGATCTGCGATATCGTTCATCAGCACGGTGGCCAGGTCTACATGGACGGTGCCAACCTGAACGCCCAGGTAGGTCTTACCCGCCCGGCGGATATTGGTGCGGACGTCTCTCACATGAACCTGCACAAGACGTTCTGTATTCCCCATGGTGGTGGCGGCCCCGGTATGGGCCCCATTGGTGTTCGCGCGCACCTTGCGCCTTTCGTTGCCAATCACCCCGTAGTACCGCTGGATGGCCCCAACCCCGAGAACGGTGCAGTGAGTGCTGCGCCCTGGGGTAGCGCAAGTATTTTGCCGATCAGCTGGACCTATATTGCGTTGATGGGCGCAGCAGGATTGCGGCAGGCAACCGAGGTAGCAATTCTCAACGCCAACTACCTTGCCAAGCGCTTGGGTGAGGCTTATCCGATTCTTTACAGCGGCGCTAATGGTCGGGTGGCACACGAGTGCATCATCGATATACGGCCACTCAAGTCAGCCAGTGGGATCAGTGAGGAAGATGTCGCCAAACGTCTGATGGATTTTGGCTTCCATGCGCCAACCATGTCGTTCCCGGTTGCCGGTACGCTGATGATCGAGCCTACCGAGAGCGAGTCCAAAGCCGAGCTGGATCGCTTCGTCGATGCCATGCTGACCATTCGTAACGAAATCAGCCGGGTCGAGCAGGGCGAATGGAGTGCCGAAGATAACCCGCTGCATCACGCGCCGCATACGCTTGCTGATATCACCGGCGATTGGGATCGCGCATACTCCCGGCAACAAGCGGTTTTCCCGCAGCCCTGGGTGGCAGCCAACAAGTTCTGGCCGAGCGTAAATCGAATCGATAACGTATACGGAGATCGCAACCTGTTCTGCGCCTGTCCGCCTATTGAAAGCTACGAGGACTGATACTCCTGCGCGTACCTGCGCCAATACCGGGCGGGCCCACCAGGCTCGCCTTCGCCGCTATAGAGCTGGCGCACCTTAAGGGTGAGCAAGCCGCGTCCACACCCTCCCGGATGCGACACAGGAGTTGGCAATTGCTATGACTGACGATACCAGCGACGCGATTCACACCGGCCAGGACGCGATTGTCGAGGCCCTTGCCAAGGGCAAGCTCAAGCGCGTGCGCAAACTTGTTCGGCCAATGCACCCGGGTAAGCTGGCAAGCCTGCTCGAAGCATTGGAGCCGGACCAGCGTCAGATTGTATGGCAGCAAGTAGCCGACGAGGACGAGGCGGCAGTGCTCCGTCACCTTGATCCACAAATGGCTGCGACCTTGCATCGGGACAGTGATCACGGCGATGTCGATGCTGATATGCAGGAGGAAGAGGAAAGCATCTTCACCCATATCGGCAGCGTTCGCGACGCCCTCCAGGCCGGCAAGTACAAACGCGTTGGCAAGGTTTTCAGGCACATGCATCCGGCCAAGGCGGCGGGCCTGCTTGAAGCCTTGCCGCCGGATGAGCGGAGTGCGGTCTGGGAGACCCTCGACAGCGAGCGGTCAGGCAAGGTACTGGTCCACCTGCACGAGGAGGTCCGGGCCAAGCTGGCCCTGGAGATGGATGATGACGAGCTGGTTGCCGCGGCGCGCAAGCTCGATCTAGACGATCTTGTCGATCTGATCCAGGCATTGCCCAGTGGCTCTGGCCGGCAACTACTGTTGTCGATGGATGAACAGAAGCGCAAACAGATTGCCGAGATGTTGTCCTATCCCGAGGATTCGGCTGGCGGTCTGATGAACGTCGACCATATCTCGGTGCGCGCCGATGTGCGAATCGGCTCGGTACTGCGCTATCTGAGACTCCTGGAAGACCTGCCTGACCATACCGACAAGGTTATGGTCGTTGACCGCAAGAACCGCTACCTGGGCGTGTTACGCCTGAGCCGGATGGTGACCAGTCTTCCGGAAGCCAAGGTCAGCGAGGTAATGGATGACGAATTCAAGCCGATCAACGTCGAGTCCTCGAGCCACGACGTCGCTCGTCTGTTCGAAGATCTCGATATGCTGTCGGCCGGTGTGGTGGATGATGACGGCCTGTTGCTCGGCCGCATCACGGTTGATGATGTGATGGACATTATTCGTGAGGACTCCGAGCGGGCCATGATGAACATGGCCGGTCTGGACGAGGAGGCCGACATGTTCGCGCCGATCCTCACCAGCACTCGGCGACGTTCTGTGTGGCTGGGTATCAACCTGATCACGGCTTTTCTTGCCGCCTGGGTCATAGGCCAGTTCCAGGGGACCCTTGAACAGATCGTAGCCCTCGCCGTATTGATGCCCATTGTGGCCAGCATGGGAGGTATCGCCGGGAGTCAGACCTTGACGCTGGTTATTCGAGGGCTGGCGCTTGGGCAGGTGGTCGGCGGCAATGCGCGGGTGCTGCTGATCAAGGAGCTGGGGATCGGATTGCTTAACGGGCTGCTGTGGGCGCTGGTGGTCGCCGCGCTGGCGATTTTGTGGTTCGGCAGTTGGCAGATTGGTGGAATCATAGGCGCTGCAATCTTGCTCAACCTGGTCTGTGCGGCTTTAGCGGGACTGGTGATTCCCCTGGTTCTGCGCCGGTTTGGTATTGATCCGGCGCTGGCTGGTGGGGTTATTCTTACCACGGTGACCGATGTCGTCGGGTTTTTTGCCTTTCTCGGTTTGGCGACGCTGTTGCTGATCTGATAACGGTTGGGGTGTTGCGCGCAGAGCGTTGCTCTGCGCGCAATGTCTTATGCCGTATCTGCTCTTGGATCGTCGGCAGCCATGCCAATCGGGCTTGCCTGGAGCCGGCGCGCGCAATACCAACCGACCATTGCTACGCTGGCGCCTGCCAGGCCAATCATCGGCATGGAAAAATGCTGTGTTACCTGGGCGCCCAGGGCAGCGCCAGCGCCCTGACCAAGGAACATCATTGAACCGTTCAGGGCCAGAGTGACCTGGCGCGCATGGGGTGCCGCTTCCAGCAGCTGGGCCTGCATCAACGGGCTCATGAAGAACAATGCCGATGCCCCAAACACCACCGCACTGCTTAGACCGATCCAGCTGATCACACCTAGTCCGGGCAGCCATATCATTGATGATGAGTATAGAATCTGTGTGGCGCCGACCACCAGGAACGCACGTTTGAGTACGAGTCCCGGATTGCTCGGGTTGCCCAGCCGGCCGGCAATTACTACGCCGCAGAGCGCACCTACGCCAACCAGCATCTGCGAGAAGGCTACCCACTCGGTACTGCCAATGATGATTTTCATCACCGGTGCGATAAAGGGCACGACGCAGAACGTGGCGCAGAACGAGGTGAGTGTCATGATCAGCAGACGGCGAACCGGTGGGTGCCAGCCTAGCTTCAGCAGTCGCCAACCGCTCTGGTCCTCACTGGTCACCTGCGGCAGCACCAGCCGGACCGCCACTGCGGCGCTGACGCAGAGTACCGCAGCCAGAATAAAGGTTGCGCGCCAACCAAACTGTGCGCCAATCAGGCTTCCAAGGGGCATGCCGAACATGAACGCCAACACCATGCCGCCCATGACCATAGCCAGCGCCGGGCCTCTGCGTTCCGGTGGCAGGAGGCTGGCGACAACGGCGGGAACGACCGGGGTGACGAGCGTTGCGCCCAGGCCGGCCATAACCCGCAAGCTGATCAGTTCGGTAAAGCTGCTGGCTACTGCGGCGCACAGATTGATCACGCCCAGTACCAGCAATGCGATCCACAGCAGTCTGCGACGTTCCAGTTGGCCGGTGCGCAACGCGATAAAGGGAGCGGTAAAGGCGTAGGTCAAGGCATAGGCGGCGGCCAGGTAACCGGCGACAGCAACCGTGATACCCATGTCGGCCGCCAACTCAATCAGCAGTCCGGCAAAGACGAAGGTTTGCGTGCCTACGGCGCAGGTTGCTGCAGTAAGCACAACTACATTTCTGTTCATATCGAGTTTGCCTGATCTTGAGCTGCGTTATTCGGTGCGCTGTTTTGAATAGCCGGCTGAGCGAAGCGAGGATGATAACGCAGGGCCCGATGGCTGGATCGATTCTTCATCCCAGTCTCCTTGACTACCTACCGATAGGTAGTTATTTGTATACCAATAATCCTGATGGGCCGTCTCTACGTCTGACCACGCTCAGAGGGTGCTGATGGTTTTCCACTCACTGCGTAGCTGCGCAATGGTTCGCTCAAGGGGTAAAGGACTGCTCTGTATCCTGGAGAGCAGCATGGCGCCCTGGATTCTGACCATGATCTGCTCTGCCCAGCGTTCGGTTTCAGCTGGAGCCTGGGTAAAACCACCCAATTCGGCAATCTTCATCAGCCAGGTGTATTGCTCGTTGAGCAACGCCAGTGCCCAACGTCGTGGCTCTGCTCCCAGGTGATCCCAGTCGCCCGTCACACCGCTCACCGGACAAAGCCGGCTGCCGGCGCCGATGTGACGCTGGTAGATATCCAAAAAGGCGTCGAGCTGACGCTGGGCAGGTTGCGCTCGCATACTTTCCACCCGTTTGCGGAGTTCGTTCAGACTATTCTCCAGAACGTCGGCCACCAATGCTTCCTTGTTGCGGTAATAATGGAAAAGCGACGCTTTACGAATCCCGACGCGATCAGCAATGTCCTGCAGGCTGAAACCGTTGACGGTTTGCCTTTGCAGCAGGTCCGAGGTAACGCTGAGTATCTGAGCTTTAGTATTCATGTGCCTACCGTATGGTAGTTTTTTTGATGGCGTCAACGTTTTTCTTTAATTACAGGAAAGGACTGTCGGACCCGCAAGCGGGTTTAATATTTCACCTTTAGCACGAGGCTGGCATACTACAACGGATATCGTTGCAGCTTGACGGCTTTGCCAGTGCTGTACCCCGATGACCTGAGGCGAGTTGCGGGGGGAGGTTGGCGGCAACCGGGAGTGATATGACGACCACCTTAGATTGCATGGACAGGAGAGCGAGATGGCAGAAGTGACACTGGTTGTCGACGATAACGGGTATGCGGATCACAAGCTGGCCTGGCTCGATGCTGAAGGCAAGATTCAGACCCTCAAGGTACCGACGATTATCGGTACAGACCGTCTGAGTTCCAACAGCGGTGAAACCGTGGATCGTTATCGCGCCGATGGAGTGGACTACACCTGTAAGCCTTCTGTTCGCTCCCCGATCAATTTGCGTAACGCAAATTACCCCGCTTCAGTAGAGAACCGCGTATTGGTGACCCACGCGCTGCGCAAGGCGAAACTTCTCAACAAGCCTCTGCACCTGGGTGTAACCCTGTCCTTCCGCGATTACTTCTCCGAGCAAGGAAGCCAGATCACCGAAAACAAGGCAGCCACTATTGCCAATTTCAATGGCAGCAAGGGCACAGTTGAGGTTGTCGGCAGTGACGACAAGTTGAATATCGATCAGGTCGACTGTTACTCCGAAGCTCTCTCTGCGTTCTTCGACTTCGTGCTCGATGATGAGGGTGAGTTCACTGATGCGGCCAAATACACCAAGGGTGATGTGGCCATAATCGATATTGGCGGCTCCACTACCGACGTTGTGAACCTGATCGTCGATGACAGTATCACTATCAACAATACCTATTCCGGCACCGACAAGGTCGGTGTGTTGGACCTTAAATTCGCTCTGGAAAAAGCGATCAAGCAGGAGTTGATTGATCTGGGCTTGCTGGAAAACTCCCATGATGCGGAGATTCCACCCAACCTGGTGAGCGAAGTACTGGAAACCGGATCCACTTTCTACGCCGGTGAAGTGCGCAACTTCGAAGTATTGCGTGACGACGTCGCCTGCTCAGTAGCGACCAAGATCATCAACAACGTCAAGTCGCGCCTCGGCTCAATCGGTATCTACCGTGCCATTATCATTACCGGGGGCGGGTCGGTGGTGTTCCATCATTGGCTGACCCAGGCGTTTCCCAATCCGGTCATGCTGGACGAGTTTTCCAACGCCCGCGGTGCGCTCAAGTTCATGCGCAATGTGGCCGCGGCCAAGGCGAAAGGCAAGCCTTCCAAGGCGTCTGCAAAACAACTGGAAGTCTGATTCCAGGCCGGCGTCCTCTCCGGACGCCGGTGCCTTCAAGTATTTGCAACTGCATGTTTCACTGCCCTGATCCGGCGTGCGATTACGCTATGGTATCGGCTCGATCACAGCAGGAGAGTTACACAATGCAATTTACTAAGACTGCAGCCGTTCTGGCCCGAGCAGCGCTAGGCTTGCGGCTTGCACTGGCGGCCGGCGCTTTGGTCTTGTTGACCTCCCAGGTCAGCATGGCTGAGCAAGGCACTACCGCTCCCGAATACCGCGACAAGGTCGCAATTGTGACCGGTAGCAGTTATGGGCTGGGCTACGAACTTGCCACGCTCAGCGCTGAGAAGGGCATGAAGCTGGTATTGGCTGATATGCGTCCTGAGCAATCCGAAAAGCTGGCCGAACAGGTTCGAGAGCGCGGTGGCCAGGCCATCGTTGTTGAAGTGGATCTTGCCGATGCCAAACAGCGTCCGGATGTGATCGAGGCGGCGATGGATGAGTTCGGCAGAATCGATTATCTATTCAATAATGCCGGCTATTCCTATCTGGCGCCGTTGGAACAAATGGATAGCGAAGAGGCGCACCGCCTTTTCGAAGTCAACTACTGGGCCTACGCAGACCTGGCACAGCGGGTCATCCCTATCATGCGCAAACAGGGTGGCGGCACGATCGTCAATGTTTCTTCGATACTGGGTATGAGTGCAGCACCCGCGAATCTGGGACATTATTCAGCTACCAAGCATGCACTGCATGGCCTGTTCCAAAGCGTTGCGCAGGAAGTCGAGGCAGATAACATCAACGTGTTTTTGGCAGCCCCCGGCGGCATGAGAACCAAGATCAGCCAACACTCTACTGGTCCGATGGCCGACCCAGAGAGTGATCGCGCTGCCAGCTGGGAAGATCCGGCCATTGCTGCGAAGGATATCTTCGAGAGCATCCTGGGTGACGACGTGATCTTCAATCCGGGTTATGTTGGCCGACAGTAGCCTGGCTCCAGCTAGTCTATTGCGTCAGCCATTTCCAGGATTGCGCTGACGATGTCGTTCATGGTGATGATGCCGACGAGTTCGTTGGCATTCGTCACCAGAATCCGATGGATGCCCATGGTCACCATCAGACGTGCAACATGCTTTACTGCCAGCTCGCGCGACACGATCAGCGCGGGTTTGCTGCATATGTCATAAACGTTGATCAGATCAATATCGCCTTCCTCGGCCACAATGGTCTTTAGCATGTCGTTGTAGGTCAGCAGGCCATAGGCATCGTGCTCGTTATTCTTGTTCACCACCAACGACTTGATATTATGCTCACGCATTTTCAGCATTGCCTCGCGAACTGTGGCAAATGCGGAAATGGTGATCACGCTGGTTTTCATGATGTCCTTGACCAACATGGCAGGGCTCCTCGTAAGCTTCAGATGTCGTTTCGAATCAATTGCTCGAACTGTTCTATCTGGGCGGGGTCAATACCGGCAATGTGGTCCAGCGGTAATGTGAAAACCACGCCTCGACTGTCGTTGTTAAGATCCAGGTCACGAACCATGCATTTCATTACCTGCAGCGACAGCTTCTTTTCCAGAACCAGAATCAAGACTGACTGGCTACCTTCGTAGGTCAGGCCGAAAAATGTCTTTTTCTGTTCTGCTCCCAGGCCTCGTCCATTGAGGATCGTTATCCCGCCGGCGCCGGCAGCCTTGGCACTCTTGATTGCCCTTTCTTCCAGATCTTCAGCCAGAATGGCAACCAGAACCGAGAATTTCATTGCACATCTCCTTCAGCGGGTTTTAACCGCTCCATCACGATAGCGTAGAGCAGAACGGTAACGATCGGGAATATCGATGCGAAGGCAATCAGCCCAAAACCATCAATCAGAGCGCTGCGCCCTTCGATCTGAGTGGCGAGCCCGATTCCCAACGCAGTGACTAGCGGTACAGTGACTTCCGACGTGGTCACGCCGCCCAGATCGAAGGCAAGCGGCACGATAAAGCGGGGTGCTAGCCAGGTCAGGAAAATCACCAGGGTATAGCCGCCCATAATGTAATAGTGGATGGAATCTCCGGTGATGATCCGGTGCACACCAACCGTTATGCCGATGGCGACGCCCAAAGCTACCAGCAGGCGGATATGCCTTGCGTTGAGCTTGCCGCGTGCCGCTTCCTCTGCCTGGCTACCGATAGCGATCAGCGCTGGCTCGGCCATGGTCGTGGCGAAGCCGATGGCCAATGCAAACAGGTATACATAGATCAAGGCATCCAAACCAATCAGTTGTTCTGCCATGCTGCGGCCGGTCGGGAAAAGCCCCAGCTTCAAGCCGATAACAAATGCATATAGCCCGAGGATCACCATGGCAAAGCCCATGATTACCCTGCGGACATAGGGCAGCGGTTTACGGATGACGGCATATTGGAAAAACAGGATGACCACGATTATGGGGAGTACGTCGCGCAGCATTATCAACAGGTCAAGGATCATGCTTGTCGGCAGTGACATTGCAGTAGTAGACGCCTGGCCCACTTGGTCAACAACCTGGAATGCAACATCGGTTATACCGACGGCCTCAACCGGAAAGAGGGTGTAAACGACAATGCCGTAAAACTGCACTGCAATCATTGGCACCATCACAGCCAATGCGACCAGGCCAAACCCATGGGCAAGCGGATTGCGACCCCTGATAGAGGCGGCCAATCCAATGCCAAGGGCCGCTATTAGCGGTACTGTGACGATATTGGTTGTGACGCCGCCGGAATCGTAGGCCAGGCCGACAATCTCCTCGGGAGCAAAGAAGGTTACACAGCTAACCAGAAGATAGCCGATGATCATGTACCAGTGCAGGGGATGACCAAGAAGGGTGCGCAGCACTCCAAGTGCTACCACCAGTCCTACCGAGAGGGCGATCAGCAACCGCAGGGTCAGCCCCTTGATCCGGCCCTCACTGATGTCTTCTGCCTGCTCGGCAACAGCTATAAGGGCGGGCTCGGCAATGACAGACGAAAAGCCCAGACAAAACCCGAACCCCATCAACAGCGGCAGAGAGCCGCGCTTGGCAAAGGCGTTTGACAGGCTCTTGCCTACTGGGAAGACGCCCAGTTCCAAGCCCTGGAGAAAGACCGCTACGCCAAATATCACCACTGCAAGACCCAGCAGCATATCTGCAAGGCCGTTCGGCACTTCCCGGATGACCAGCGCCTGAAAAACACCCACCACCAGAATGATAGGCAGCAGGTTGCCAAAAGCGTGTCGCAAGTTGTGCCAGAAGGTATGCAGGTGATTCACTTGGGGCGTTTCCAGCGCTTTCCAATTGTCGTGTCAGCCTAGCAAAACCACATCAACGTTAAGCTGACTTCGATCAATCAAGCACCTGCAATTCTGATCATCCCTCCTGAGTCAGTTCTACCATCAGATCGTCTGCCAGGTTCTCCAGGTCATCGCGCAGTGCATCAAGATCGGTCTGGGGATGGATACCCAGTCGGGCACGTGCCTTGAAAAGCAGATCAGCACTCATGGGGGCAGGGCTGCATTCGGTTTCCAGTTGCTCGACATTGACGCCATTGCGCGCCAGGACCCGCGATACCTCGTGAACGATGCCGGGACGATCGTTACCCAGCAGAGTCAGATGCAGTATCTCCAGTTCCGGCTCATCAGCCTGACCGCTGATGGCAACCTGTACATTGATGCCCAGACTGGTCAGACCGTCGAGATCGATACGCAGTCCCTCGACCTTGTCCGGTGCGATGTCGACCCGCAGTATGCCCGCGAACTGGCCGGCCATGCGGGCCATACGACTTTCCAGCCAATTGCCACCGTGACGATTGATAACCTGGGCGATACTTTCCACCAGGCCTGACTTGTCGGCTGAAATAACCGTGATAACGAGGGGTGTCGACATGTATTACTCCTTGAAACAGTTTTGAGACGTTGCCTTCAGTCCTGATAATACCGGCCCTCGCCGGTCGCCATCATTTCACGGCAATTGATCTCCAGATTTTCGTAGTCGTATTCGGTCAGGCCCACATATTCGAGTATCTCGTGACCCACGGCGTTCCATTCATGATCTACAGCCTGGTTGGCCAGGACGCGATGAGCCTGACAGATATGTTCTGCCATCTTCAAAATGGCCAGCAGGTTTTTCAGCCCCGGGTCGTAATCGTCCTGAGTGAAGATCTGTTCGACATTATGGTGGCTTGCAATGGCTTCACACAGGTGCCTGGGTAGCAGCCACGACTTGGCCGTAAAATACCCTACCACTGCATGGTTGGTGTTGAGGCGCTGGTTTTCCACGTCGACAATACGTTGTCCTGCCTGGGAGTAAGACTCTTCCAGCACTTCAATGTAATAGGGGAAACGCCTGAGCATCAGCGGAATACCGCAGTTGTGAAAAAGACCCAGGGCGTAGGCTTCATCCGGTTCGATACAGCCGATTTTCTTTGCCAGGGTCATGCACGTCATGGCGATGTCCTGGGCGCTGTCCCAGAAGCGGTTGAGATTAACGATGTTTTCATCGGTCATCTCGCCTCGGATCGACTGGGCGTTAATGATATTTATGACCCGTTTTACACCCAGCAGGTTGACCGCTTGCTGAATTGACGAGATTCGGTTTGCCAGCCCGAAAAAGGGCGAATTGACTACTTTCAGCAGGCTGCCTGAAAGTCCGGGATCCTGGCTAATAAGCCTGGCAATGACTTTCAGGTCCGGATCAGGCATCACCTGTTCCATTTGCAGGTCGACCATGATTTGTGGCTGCGGCGGCACACTGATGCCTTGCAGGGCGCGTCTGATCTGCTCTTCCGTTAGATCGTCTATCATGCGTGCGAGTCCGATATCATGCGTGAAATTCAAGTTTAGCCGCAGACTGGCGCACTGGACAGCCTGTATACTGCCCGCCCGGTGGAATTCACTGCCGGTAGAACGAGGAGCTCCCCGATGACACTGCCCAGCCTGCGTCTGAAGTCCAATAGCGATCGCCGAATCAAGGCCGGTCACCTATGGGTTTTCAGTAACGAAGTGGACACCGCGCAGACCCCTCTGACTGCCTTCGAACCGGGTCAGGAAGTACAACTTGAAAGCGCCACAGGCAAGCCCTTCGGTCTCGTCACCATGAGTCCGACTAACTTGATCTGCGCTCGGATGCATAGCCGCGATACGGGCACACCGCTAAACAAGTCGCTGCTGGTGCACCGCATACAGGTTGCACTCAGCCTACGTGAAAAGCTGTTCGACAAGCCCTTTTACAGATTGGTCTACGGTGACGCAGATTTGCTGCCGGGACTGGTGGTAGATCGTTTCGGCGATTATCTGGTTGTGCAGATCGCAACTCCTGGCATGGAGCGGGTCCGTGGCGAGATCGTCGAGGCCCTGGTGCAGGTACTCAAGCCTCAAGGTGTTCTTTTCAAGAACGACAGTGGCGCACGCAGCGCTGAAGACCTGCCATCCTATGTAGAAGCCGCTCACGGTGAGGTGCCCAAGCGAGTAGCCCTTGAAGAAAATGGCGTGCACTTCGAAGCGCCAGTGTGGGAAGGCCAGAAGACCGGTTGGTTCTACGACCACCGTATGAATCGCGCCCGCCTGGCGCCATATGTGAAAGGGAAGCGGGTGCTTGACCTATACAGCTATATTGGCGGTTGGGGTGTGCAGGCTGCAGCCTTTGGCGCCAGCGAAGTCATGTGCGTTGACAGCTCCGCTCCGGCTCTGGACCTGGTTGAGCATAATGCGAGCCTCAATGGCCTCGCAGAGCGGATGTCGGTGGTCGAAGGTGACGTGATGGATGCATTGCGTGAACTCAAATCCGCCGGTGAAAAATTCGATGTGGTCATCGCTGATCCGCCAGCCTTCATCAAGAAGCGCAAGGACCAGCGTAACGGCGAAGCCGCCTACCGTCGCCTGAACGAGCAAGCCATCAGGCTGCTGAACAAGGATGGCATCCTGGTCTCCGCCTCCTGCTCAATGCACCTGGCGGAAGATACCTTGCGCGACATCCTGCTGGCCTCCAGCCGGCACCTGGATCGTCATCTGGTCATCACCGAACGCGGCTTCCAGGGCCCCGATCATCCGCTGCACCCGGCCATTCCGGAAACCGGTTATATCAAGTCACTCTTCTGCAGGGTTCTGCCGGTCTGAGAGCCGGTAGCTCTGTAACTCCGAGCTGAATATAGACCGGCGATCCTGAGATATCGAGTTAGGCAGCCCAGGCCGACAGTCCACGCCGACACGCCGTAAATACGTCCCTGTAGGCTCGACGATGGCATCCCTGCCATCGACGGTCGGCTTAGTCCTCCCGCCCTGCGTCTGCCGCCAGCTCCTGTGTCGTCTGCTAGAAAAACCAAAGGCCTTTGGTTGAATTCTGGTTTTGACCTTGGACAGCAAACCCAACCTCACTCCGCTGCACATTGAGCGCACAGCCTGGCAGGGTGCAGAAAAAGTCTGAAACAGGGACGTTTCTGACAAGCCTCCATGGACGGATTTACGGCGGCTTTCGGAACCCTGCCAGGCTGGGAGCGGTAACCACGGTGATTCGGGTATAGAGCGGGCGGTAGTGAGTAGGCCGTTCAGCCCCGTAAACTCAACACAGGCCATCCCTGCTTTTCCGCATGCTCACGCAACGTATCATCAGGATCGACCGCCACCGGATGATCCACCATGCTCAGCAGTGGCAGATCGTTATGCGAGTCGCTGTAGAAATAACTCCCATCCAACGTTTCGTCATGCTCTGCCAGCCAGCGCTCGAGTCGGGTGACCTTGCCCTCACGGAAACACGGGATATCCGTCGTACGACCGGTATAGCGGCCATCAGCCGTCTCGCACTCGGTTGCCAGCAAAATATCGATACCCAGGCGGGCAGCGATGGGCCCGGTAATGAAACGGTTGGTCGCTGTGATGATCATCACCGTATCGCCAGCCTGCTTGTGCTTGTCGATCAGGGCCAGGGCCTGCGGCAGAATGATCGGCTCGATCATCTCCGCCATGAACCGCTTGTGCCATTCATCGAGCTGGCTTTGCGGATGTTCAGCCAACAGCTGCAGACAGAAATTGAGATACACCTCAATATCCAGCTTGCCGGACAGATAATCGTTAAAGAATTTGTCGTTCTGGGCCTGATAAGCGACCGCATCGACAATATTGTTCTGGACGATGAACTCGCCCCAGCTATGGTCACTGTCGCCGCCCAGCAGCGTGTTGTCGAGATCAAAAATAGCCAGTGGCACGTTGTACTCCCGGGTTATTGGAAAGGCAGTTTGCAAGGATAATCCAGACCGCGAACAAAAGCTTGGACCGCAGAGCAACGATGTTTGAACTATGCAATTGCTGCGCCGCGCGTCTTTGTGGAACAATGCAATGGATCATCAAATAAGGAACAAGGCAGTGATTGACCCTGATGGCTTCCGTCCCAATGTAGGCATCATCCTGACCAACGGGTCTGGGCAGGTGCTGTGGGCGCGCCGAATTGGTCAGGATGCCTGGCAGTTTCCCCAGGGTGGCATTCAGCGCAATGAGACGCCTGAGCAGGCTCTGTATCGAGAGCTGCATGAGGAAGTCGGGCTCATGCCTGAAGATGTCGAGATCCTTGCCTGCACGCGCGGATGGTTACGTTACCGTTTGCCGCAGCGACTTATACGCAGCCACTCGCAACCTATTTGCGTAGGTCAGAAACAGAAGTGGTTTCTGCTACGCCTCACCGCGGATGAGCAGCGCGTTTGCATGACCAAGACCCCCAAGCCGGAATTCGATGGCTGGCGCTGGGTCAGCTATTGGTATCCTCTGGGCCAGGTTGTGGCTTTCAAACGTGATGTTTACCGCCGTGCGATGAAAGAACTGGCACCCAGGTTGCCTTTGGAACTGGTGCAGTTTTGAGCATGCTCAATACCCTGCGGCGCATCGTGCAGGAGGTCAACGCCGCGCGGGATCTGCCCACAGCTCTGGACATAATTGTTCAGCGTGTGCGCGAAGCCATGGGAACCGAAGTCTGCTCGGTCTATCTCCTGGACCCGGTTACCTCCCGGTACGTCCTGATGGCCACCGAAGGTCTGAACAAGGATGCCGTAGGCGCGGTCAGCCTGGCCAATAATGAAGGTCTGATAGGTTATGTCGGCGCCCGTGAAGAGCCGGTCAACCTGGAAGATGCCGCAGCCCACCCCAAATTCCGTTACTTTGCCGAAACAGGTGAAGAGCGCTTCGCCTCATTTCTCGGTGCGCCCATCATCCACCACCGCCGGGTAATGGGTGTGTTGGTGGTGCAGCAGAAAGAGCGCCGGCAGTTCGATGAGTCCGAAGAGTCTTTCCTGGTCACCATGAGCGCTCAGCTTGCCGGCGTGATCGCACATGCTGAAGCCACAGGCTCCATACGCGGCCTGGGTTGGGGCGGTGAGCCGGTTCAGGATACGCGCTTTGATGCGGTGCCCGGTGCACCTGGCGTCGCCATCGGCCAGGCTGTGGTGATTCTGCCGCCGGCAGATCTCAAGGCTGTGCCCGACAAGACAGTCAAGGACATAGACGCCGAGGTTGATCTGTTTCGCAGTGCTGTAGCGACAGTGCGCCAGGATATGCAGGATTTGTCGGCCAGGCTTTCGACCCAATTGCGCCCGGAAGAGCTGGCGCTATTCGATGTCTATCAGATGATGCTCGATGATGCCGCGCTAGGTAACGAAGTCATCAATGTCATTCGTACCGGTCAATGGGCCCAGGGGGCGCTACGCGAGGTCGTCAGCTCCCACGTTGGCCGTTTCGAGATGATGGATGATCCGTACTTGCGCGAGCGGGCGTCGGACGTCAAGGACCTCGGGCGGCGCATTCTTGCCTATCTCCAGGAGGCGGGAAAGCAGGAACTGGTATTCCCTGAGCACACCATTCTGGTCAGCGAAGAGCTCTCACCCGTCATGCTTGGCGAAGTGCCCAAGGAAAAGCTGGTAGGACTTGTATCGGTATTGGGCTCAGGCAGTTCCCACGTCGCCATTCTGGCCCGGGCCATGGGTATTCCTACGGTAATGGGTGCGATTGACCTGCCTTATACTCGCATGGACGGTCTGGAGCTGATTGTCGATGGCAATCACGGTGAGGTGTATGCCAGTCCGTCGCCAGAGTTGCGCAGACATTACCTGGAACTGGTGCGTGAAGAGCTCGAACTTGTTCAGGGCCTGGAAAAACTCAAGGAAGTGCCCTGTGTGACCACCGATGGTCATCGCATGCCCCTGTGGGTCAATACAGGCTTGCTGGCGGACGTTGCCCGCTCCCTGGATCGCGGCGCTGAAGGTGTGGGTCTATACCGTACCGAAGTGCCTTTCATGATTCAGGACCGTTTTCCCAGCGAAAAGGAACAGCAGGCCACCTACCGCGAGCAGCTCGAAGCGTTTCATCCGCTACCGGTGACCATGCGCAGCCTGGATATCGGTGGTGACAAGGCGCTTACCTATTTTCCGATCAAGGAAGACAATCCCTTTCTTGGCTGGCGGGGCATCCGGGTCACCCTGGATCACCCGGAAATTTTTCTGCTGCAGACCCGAGCCATGCTCAAGGCCAGCCGTGGTCTGAATAATCTGCGCATCATGCTGCCCATGATCAGCAGCGTGTATGAAGTCGAAGAGGCGTTGCACCTCATACACAGGGCACACAGCGAAGTGTGCGACGAAGGCGTAGCGGTGCCCATGCCCCCGGTCGGCGTCATGATCGAGGTGCCAGCGGCTGTCTATCAGGCACGCGAATTGATACAGATGGTCGATTTTCTCTCCGTGGGTACCAACGATCTTACGCAATATCTGCTCGCGGTTGATCGTAACAATCCCCGCGTGGCTGATCTGTATCATTCCCTGCATCCTGCCGTGCTGCAGGCGCTACTGAAGATCGCGGCCGCCTGCCGGGATGCGGGCAAGCCCATGAGCGTGTGTGGCGAGATGGCCGGCGACCCTGCATCAGCAGTGCTGTTGATGGCAATGGGTTGTGATGTGCTGTCGATGAACGCGACCAATCTGCCCAAGGTAAAATGGTTGCTGCGGCAGATAAGCCTGTCTGACGCCAAGGCACTGCTGGATGAGGTCATCGAGCTGGATAACCCCTATCTGGTGCAAAGCACGCTGCATCTGGCGCTTCGCAATATGGGGCTCGAGCGTGTGTTACGTCAGGGTCGTTAGTCCAGCTGCCATGACGACTCGCCGGTCATTACGCCCATCGGGCCATAACGCCTTTCCACGAATGTAAATCCACCGGACTGACCCAGCCGCAGAAATGTACTGGCCCTGGTGCCGTATTGATCACCCGTAATGAATGCCGCCGAGAGTGCCCTTTCCAGCTCAAGCCGGATGCCTGTGCTGGGCAATTCCGCATCCGGATAAACGCGTGAGTCCGCTAACAGCTCAAGCAATGTAGCGCTGTCTCTATCAGGGTTCTTCTGGAGCCCGTCACGCAAACGTTGCTGTTTTGGCCAACCGCTTTCCAGATTACCGTTGGACAGTCCATACACGCCGGGCGCTAGCTGCCTTGCCTGTTTGTCGTGGCTGTTGAAAATCCACAGCTGCTGTTCATCACCGACGATCAGGTTGAAGCCGCCGTATTCGCCTGCGTCGGCTGCCAGCTGTTCAAGATAATCATCAGGGGACATGGTTGAACAGAGGTAATCCAGGGCCAGCTGCCCACGTGAGCGCGGTGCGGTACTTGCGCCGGGTGCTCGGATGTTGGTCAGCGCGGCAAAGCGTCGGCCTCGGGTCACTCCAAGCCAGGTACCTCCAGCCTCGAGGTCTTTGCCGGCCAGCAGATCCGGCAAACCCTCTTCTACCCAGAAGACCGCCTCGCGGGTAGGGCGGGCGTAAAACTCATCTCGGTTACCCAGCAACGTCAGCGGATACTTTCCTACTTGCCAGGCAAAAGCCATCAGACACATTGGCTACTCCTTTTTTGGGAGATCAGTTTACCGATTTTTAAACAGGAGTGGCGCCAATTGCCAACGGGGTTTTCTCCTGAATCGCCCTGCTTTTACGAAAAAGGCCGATCTATTCAGATCGGCCTTTATTACCTTTAATCCTTTTCGGATTAGTGTTGGCATCCGTCAGTCGACGATCAATACCGGCGTAAGAGGCGCAGGCAATACATCGGTGGCGATAACGGTATAGATACTCCCTGCACTCAAGGCTGTTGCCGGAAGATCAATTACCGTATCGGTGGTGCCGGTTACATTTACCTCAAGGTCATAATTGCCGGCGGGCACCGTCAGATAGGATGAGGCAGTAAAATAGGGCACGTTTTCAAGGGGCTGAAGTATCGCACCATTGGCAAGTACATCGACGTTTGGCGCATCGGGGGCTGCATGGATGACTCGAACCTTGACGTCATTGCCTGATGCAGGAGTAGTGTCGTCCGCAAGGCCGCGCAGGGTGAAATCCTGAGCTGCTGTTGCCGGGGTCAGCAATCCGGTGGCCAGTGCACTATAGGATTGGCCTGCTTCGGCTTCCAGGGTGAAAACCTGCCCTGCTACCGGGGTTGTGGTACCCGGTATGGCGACCGCCAGATCATATGTGCCTGCTTGCACCACCAGATAATCGCTGAACTCGGTAAAGGCGAGCTCTACACCCGTGCCCGCGCCGTTAACAAGTACTTCTACCTGGGGCGCATCAGGTGCCAGGTGCACCGCGCGAATTTGCACGCGGTTGTCTTCCAGCGCCACGAAAGCTGGATCGCCCACTAAAGCCACTACCGATGCAGGAGCAATTCCGGAGGGGCGGTCCAGCGCTGCAGCGAAGTAGGAAAGGCCCCCTCCCAGCGTCAGTTCACCGGAGTCATAGGCCACCTCGCTGCTACCTGTCGGGGTGATGCGGATACGATAAGTTCCCTCTGGAATCTCCAGATAGTCGCTGGTATCAGTACCCGGCAGAAAGTTTTGAACCGTGGGCGTAGCGGCCAGGTCGTCGCCGGTATTGGTGTAGACGTCTACCGGACCCACAGCCGGAGCGCCATGCAGTACAAATAGTCGGGTAAAGCCGTCTGCAGGAGTCTGGATCTGGTCGGGGATCACTAGCAGGTCAAGCGGCGTGGCCTGGCTGCCTATGACTCCGTACGCGACCAGGGTAAAGAAATCACCCTCGGTAGGAGTAACCACCGTGCTGAAGACCGGGTCAGAGTCAGCTGCTGCGCCTGCCGCACGGATATCGATTTCCAACGCTGAGGCGGGGAGTGGGATAAATGCAGTCCCTTCACCAAATGGCAGGTTGGGAATGCCTAGATCGCCGTTTACGTAAATATCAACATTGGGTGCGCCAGCCGAGGCGTGTAATACCCTGACTTGTGCGGTGGGGCCTTCGGGTGCGGGTAGATTTGAACTAGGACCGCCACCGCCGCCAAGACAGCCCGACAGGGCCAGGGCCAACGAGGTCATTAGAATAACTAGTAATCTGTTCACCGGGATTTCCTCCATGTTGCTCCCAACCCGGGAGCGGATTTCAGGCTTAAGGCCTGATAGGAATAAATAACAATATCTATACAAAATCCAACGTTAAGTTATACAAAATGCGTATTTCGTACACCTGGTCCCTTTGGTCGAGGACTTCTCTGATGTGCGTTGTGGCGAAACTGATCTAACGGCAATGTTTGGGGCAGGCTCGAAAGGCAGAATTCGGCTACACTAGCGGGCCCGTAAATCGGGGGTGAGAATCACATGAGCCGGGGGTGTTGTGGAGTTTCTGGTCTATCTCGTTCTGGGTGGTTTCGCCGGCGTGCTGGCTGGCCTGTTTGGCGTGGGCGGTGGCATGATTATCGTGCCAGTACTGGTTTACAGTTTTGCCTTGCAAGGATTTTCGCCCGAGGTGTTGACTCACATGGCCGTGGGAACATCGCTGGCTACTATCGCATTTACTTCGATCAATGCGATCCGGGCGCACCATCTCAAGGGCGCCGTGCGTTGGCAGCTGTTTGTCTGGATGACGCTGGGCATTGTCTTCGGCACCGCACTGGGTGCGCTGACAGCATCTATGATTGCGGGGCCGGTATTGCAGAAAATTATCGGCGTCTTCGCAATTTGCGTAGCAGTACAGATGGCGTTCGAGCTCAGGCCCCGGGCTGCTCTGGACGTGCCAGGCAAGCCCGGGCTTACCTTGGCAGGGGGGGTTATTGGCTGGGCGTCGGCTATTTTCGGTATCGGGGGTGGCAGCCTGACGGTACCCTTTCTGGTCTGGCGCAGCGTTCCGATGCAGCAGGCTGTGGCAACCTCTTCGGCCTGCGGTCTACCCATAGCCTTGGCTGGCGCTATCAGCTTTATTCTGACCGGATGGTCCATTGAGCCACGTCCGGATTGGAGCCTGGGTTATGTATATCTGCCGGCAATGGTGGGTATAGCCGCTACCAGCATGTTGTCCGCCGGCTTTGGTGCGAGGCTTGCGCACAAACTTTCACAGCGCCTGCTCAAGCGGTTGTTTGCGCTTTTGCTGCTGTGCGTAGGTATCAATTTTTTAATGTAGGGAATGACCATGCTGGCTTATCCGCAGATCGACCCGGTGGCACTTTCACTGGGCCCGTTACAGATTCATTGGTATGGGTTGATGTACCTGATCGGTATTGGTGGCGCCTGGTGGCTGGCCGGTCGCCGATTGAATTCATTTGATTCAACCTGGACCAGGGAAACCTTGTCAGATCTCGTGTTCTGGGTCGCGCTGGGTGTGATGGCAGGCGGACGAATCGGCTACATTCTATTCTACGATCTGCAATCCTATATTGCAGATCCCTCGCTGATACTGCAGGTATGGAAAGGCGGTATGTCCTTCCATGGCGGTCTGCTTGGTGTCCTAATCGCCGTCTGGTGGTTCGCCCGTCGCACCCGCAAGCGTTTCTTCGAACTGATGGATTTTGTCGCTCCGCTGGTGCCGATCGGCCTGGGTGCCGGTCGAATTGGCAACTTTATCAATGCCGAGCTTTGGGGCAAATCGACGGACGTGCCCTGGGCTATGGTGTTCCCAACCGATCCCCTGCAGTTGGCCCGGCATCCGTCGCAGCTTTATCAGTTCGCGCTGGAGGGTGTGGCTTTGTTCATTATTCTCTGGCTGTATTCAAGCAAGCCGCGCCCCACCATGGCCGTGAGTGGTCTGTTCGGTGTCTGCTATGGCGCCTTCCGGTTCCTCGTCGAATTCGTCCGTGAGCCGGATGCACATATTGGTTATCTGGCGTTTGGCTGGCTGACAATGGGGCAGTTATTGTCGCTGCCAATGATTCTGATCGGCGCTGCGCTCATGGCGTGGGCCTACCGAAACGAGGGAGCCAAGCGTGAAACAGTATCTTGATTTGATGCGCCATGTGCGCGAGAGCGGAACCTTCAAGAGCGACCGCACCGGAACTGGCACTTACAGCGTATTCGGCCACCAGATGCGTTTCGACCTGGCCGAGGGGTTTCCCCTGGTCACTACCAAGAAGTGCCATCTCAAGTCGATTATCCACGAACTGCTATGGTTCCTGCAGGGCGACACCAATATTGCCTACCTGAAGCGCAACGGGGTTTCCATCTGGGACGATTGGGCCGATGAGAATGGCGACCTGGGGCCTGTTTATGGCTACCAGTGGCGCTCCTGGCCTGCGCCCAACGGTGAGTCAATTGACCAGATCAGCAAGCTGTTGGACATGATCGGCAATAACCCGGATTCACGTCGCCTGATTGTCTCAGCCTGGAATCCGGCGCTGGTCGACGAGATGGCGCTACCCCCATGCCATGCGCTATTTCAGTTCTACGTGGCGGACGGAAAGCTGAGTTGCCAGTTGTATCAGCGCTCTGCCGATATTTTTCTGGGCGTACCGTTCAACATTGCCAGTTATGCGCTCCTCACCTTGATGGTTGCTCAGGTATGCAATCTTCAGCCGGGTGATTTCATCTGGACTGGCGGCGATTGCCATTTGTACGCAAACCATCTGGAGCAGACGGATCTGCAATTAACGCGCGAACCCTATCCGCTGCCGACCATGCGTCTTAATCCGCAAGTCACAGATCTGTTCGCGTTCACGGCCGACGATTTCTCCCTGGAGAATTACCAGGCACATCCGCATATCAAGGCCCCGGTGGCAGTATGAGCGACTTTTCAAGTCCACGTATCGCCATGATCGCTGCCATGGGATTGAACCGGGTCATTGGCAGCAATAACAAGTTGCCTTGGCATTTGCCAGAGGATCTGAAGTATTTCCGCAGCGTTACCTGGGGCAAGCCCATCGTGATGGGTCGCAAGACATTTGATTCCCTTGGGCGTCCTTTGCCTGGCCGAACCAATATTGTGGTTACCAACAGCCCAGGTTTGCAGATACCGGGTGCTTCGGTTCAGGGCAGCATTGATGAAGCTATACAGCAGGCAATGCGCCAAGCGGTGCTGGACGGCATGGATGAGGTCATGGTGATTGGTGGCGAAACGGTGTATCGGCAGATGCTGGAGCGAGCTGACCGTTTATATCTGACGCTGGTTGATGCCGAGCCTGAGGGCGATGCCTGGTTTCCACCCGTTAATCGCGATGAATGGACGTTGGCGGATAAACGCGACGTGGCTGGTACCGATAGCTATCCCGCGCATTCCTATCAGGTTCTGGACAGACTCAGGGGCTGACCAATCAAGTCTTCAAGGGGGCGTGGTCGTCCGATCCAGAAGCCCTGGAGAAAGTCGCCGCCCCAATTGGAGAGTTGGTCGGCGCTATGGGCGTCCTCGACGTAGTTGGCGACAACCTGCTTGTCCATCCCACGGGAGAGTGTGACCAGGTTCTTGAGATAGTTGGCGTAGTCGTCATCGTCTTTTAATAGCTGACGAGCGTCCAGCTTGATGCCCTTGATGGGCAGGCGCGCAAGGTATCCCAGGGCGCCGTATTCTTCACCAAAATGATCCAGCCAGAGATCCACTCCGAGCGCTGCCAGCGTCTTGCACAGCGCCTCAGCCTGTCCTGCGTGCTTGAGCAGTGCGTCCTCGCGAAGTTCCAGCTGGACTACACCAGGGCTTATACGATGCTTGCTCAGTAGTTGTCTGAGTTGATCGGCAAAGCGTGGCTGCTTCAGCTCCCGATCGCTGAGATTGATCGAGAGTCGACAGTCAACTCCGGCATCACGCCATTGTTTGACGGCCTCCAGCGCCTGACTGATCACCCAGTGCCCCATGGGCAATATGAGACCGCTGTGCTCTGCCAGACGCAAAAACGCATCCGGAGTTAGCAACCCCAACTGTGGATGTTGCCAACGCAGCAGCGCTTCCCAGGCCACGGTATTCCCGTTACGCGTTTCCACTATCGGTTGATAATGCAAGCGGAACTGGCCCTCCAGTAACCCATGGCGCAGGCCCTGTTCGATGTCCAGATTGTGCTGTGTTTCTCCATCTTCTTCGGGGCTGTAGAAGCGATAACCGTTGCGCCCGCCGGCCTTGGCCCGATAAAGCGCCTGGTCGGCGTGGGAGAGTAGTTCCTGCGCAGTGGTGCCGTGCTGGGGGTGTGTGGCTATACCAACGCTGGCGGAAATGAGCAGGTGATGACCGTTCAGGGTAATGGGCTCGCTCAGCGCATGAATGATCTTGCTCGCAATCAGCGCAGCGTCATTTGCGTCATGCAGGTCGTTGAGCAATGCAACAAACTCATCGCCGCCAATCCGAGCAATCAGATCGACATCGCGCATACTGCGCCGCAAGCGGTTGGCTATGACGGCGAGCAACAGGTCACCGAGACCATGGCCAAAACTGTCGTTGATCTGCTTGAAGTAATCCAGATCGATATACAAGAGCGCGAAGCTGGTATGGCTGCGCTTGCTAAGCAGCAGCAGGCGGTCCAGTTCTTCCTCGAGCATGGCCCGGTTGCCGAGTCCGGTCAGCGGATCCTGTTTGGCCTGGCGCGCAAGCTTGCCACCGCTTTGCCGACGCCAGTCGGCGTGGCGCAGTGCCCGTTGCAGTCCTGGAGAAGTAATGTTGCGCCGCAACAACACTTCATCAGCGCCGTCCCTGATCGCCTGGCTGTCGGTCTCGGGAGAATCATCATCGCGAATCATCAAGGTCAGCGTAGGCTGGGAAACACGCCGAACCTCCTGCAAGAGCGCAAGGTCTTCGGGGATCAGGCAATAGTGGAAGTCGCCAGTGGCGAGCCGGTGGGAGGCCTCTTTGGGGCGGTTGCAGACTTCTATTTCCAGGGGCATGCCGTCGAGCTTGCGGAGAAGCCCGAGCAAATGCTCGCGCTTTTCCGCATCCGCTTCTACCAGCAGTGCTCTGTGTTCGGCTGTGTCCATCTATCTGCGTCCGATCTTCTTTCTGCTTATAGCATTTGGCCATCTATCACTTGATATTAACGCCATCACCCTTTGGCAACTCATTTTCGAGTCGCGAAAGGGTCCTCTGTCCGACAGATGGTAAGACAATCACTCGGACTGTTCGGTTCATTGACGCTTCAAGTTATCGCTGGCGCGCTATGTCAGATCAGTGACGCAGTGCGACTCGCTATTTCCTGTCAATCGTCCAGCATGGCCTTGTCGCGCACCGCACCCTTGTCGGCACTCGTGGCCAGCAGCGCATAGGCTTTCAACGCAGTGGTTATCTTGCGCGGACGCTTCTCTACTGGTTTCCAGCCCTTCTGGTCCTGTTCAATACGGCGGTGGGATAGCTCCTCGTCGCTGACCAGTAGATTGATGCTGCGATTGGGAATATCGATGAGCACTTTGTCGCCATCGCGCACCAGACCAATGGCGCCGCCAGCGGCAGCTTCGGGGGAGGCATGGCCGATTGACAGGCCCGAGGTGCCGCCGGAAAAGCGGCCGTCGGTCAGCAGCGCACAGTCCTTGCCCAATCCTTTGGATTTCAGATAGCTGGTGGGGTAGAGCATCTCCTGCATGCCAGGGCCACCCTTGGGACCTTCGTAGCGAATAATCACGATATCGCCGGGTTTTACCTCGTCGGCGAGAATGCCTTTCACCGCGCTGTCCTGGCTTTCGAAGATTTTTGCGTTACCTTCGAACACATGGATAGACTCATCTACACCCGCGGTCTTGACCACGCAGCCATCCAGAGCGATGTTGCCGTACAGCACAGCCAGGCCGCCTTCCTGTGAATACGCATGCTCGACGCTACGAATGCAGCCGCCTTCGCGGTCCAGGTCCAGCGTGTCGTAGCGGGTAGACTGGCTGAAAGCCGTCTGGGTCGGTATGCCGGCCGGGCCGGCGCGGAAAAAGGTATGCACTGCCTCGTCATCGGTAACGGTGATATCCCATTTGGCGATAGCCTCTTCCATGCTGGCGCTATGCACCGTAGGTACCTGGGTATGCAGCAGCCCACCGCGCGCCAGGGAGCCGAGGATACTGAAAATGCCGCCGGCACGGTGTACGTCTTCCATATGGTACTTCTGGATGTTCGGCGCGACCTTGCACAGTTGCGGTACCTTGCGCGACAGGCGATCGATATCGCGCAGATCGAACTCGATCTCGCCTTCCTGGGCAATGGCCAGCAGGTGCAAAATGGTATTGGTCGAGCCGCCCATGGCAATATCCAGGGTCATCGCGTTCTCGAAGGCCTCGAAACTGGCGATGCTGCGGGGCAGCACGCTCTCGTCATTCTCCTCGTAGTAACGCTTGCACAACTCGACGATGGTGCGCCCGGCGCGCAAAAACAGCTGCTCGCGGTCGCTGTGGGTTGCCAGTGTGGAGCCGTTGCCGGGCAAGGCGAGGCCCAGGGCCTCGGCCAGGCAGTTCATCGAGTTGGCAGTGAACATGCCTGAACAGGAGCCACATGTAGGGCAAGCGCTGCGCTCGTACTCGGCAACCTTTTCATCGCTGGCAGTTTCATCCGCGGCAATGACCATGGCGTCGACCAGGTCCAGACCGTGGCTGGCCAGCTTGGTCTTGCCGGCTTCCATCGGACCACCGGAAACGAATATCACCGGAACGTTGAGACGCAAAGCAGCCATCAGCATGCCGGGTGTGATCTTGTCGCAGTTGGAGATACAGACGATGGCATCGGCGCAGTGCGCGTTGACCATGTACTCCACCGAGTCGGCGATAATTTCGCGCGAGGGCAGGGAATAGAGCATGCCGTCATGCCCCATCGCGATACCGTCATCCACCGCGATGGTGTTGAATTCCTTGGCTACGCCACCGGCTTTTTCTATCTCACGGGCAACCAGCTGACCCATGTCCTTGAGGTGGACGTGGCCGGGGACGAACTGGGTAAAGGAGTTGGCTACCGCGATGATCGGCTTCTTGAAGTCTTCATCCTTCATGCCGGTGGCACGCCAAAGGGCACGTGCTCCAGCCATGTTGCGACCGAAGGTTGAGGTTTTCGAACGGTAATCGGGCATGACGGCAATCTCATTGGTTTGGCAATCGCGCAAGCATACCAATTTGACGCCATGAGTGCAGCCAGCGCCAGGTTTGGACGGAAACTTGGTGGCGTTATCAAGCAAGAGTTTTAGTGCTCCTTAATGCCTGTCAAGACGTCCTGACTGCCCGCATACTGTCGCTGACTGTCTGAATCAAGAGAGAGCGACCATGTGCGAATTGCTGGGTATGAGCGCCAACACACCTACGGATATCTGTTTCAGCTTTTCCGGGCTGATGCAGCGTGGTGGGCGCACTGGGCCACATTGTGATGGCTGGGGTGTGGCCTTTTACGAAGGCGGCGGTGTGCGCTGCTTTCATGATCCGCAGCCCTGCCACAGCTCCGCCATTGCCCAGTTGATCGAAAGCTACCCGATCAAGTCAGAGAACGTTATATGCCATATTCGTCAGGCCAATGTCGGTCACGTGACGCTGGCTAATACCCATCCCTTTACGCGCGAGCTTTGGGGCCAGTATTGGACCTTTGCGCATAACGGCCAGATGCACGCGTTCGTACCCGGTCACGGTCCTTTTCAGCCAGTTGGCACAACCGATAGCGAAGCTGTTTTCTGTGATCTGCTCAACCGTTTGCGCACGGAGTATGACCAGCAGCCTCCGCTGGAAGAACTCATGGCCTGCATGACCGCGGCCTGCGCCGAGTATGTCGGGCAGGGGGTCTGCAATCTGTTGATCAGCAATGGCGAGTGGCTGTTCACCCTGTGCACCACCAAGCTGGCCTGGATCACTCGGCGAGCACCCTTTGGTCCTGCGCAACTGAGCGACGTTGAACTGGCGGTGGATTTCCAGGAACACACCACGCCGAATGACTTGGTGACGGTCATCGCCACCGAGCCGCTTACCAGCAATGAATCCTGGCACACCTATGTTCCAGGCGAGTGGCGCCTGTGGCAGGGCGGGGAGATCGTATCGCAGGGCAGTGTGCCCTTGCCTGTTCAATCAGGTGGTCTTCCCAGGTCGTAGCAAGCAAAGTGTCTGGACGTTTTATGCCATCGACTGGACCCTGCTTAGCTATCTGGCTTCTGCAAATAGAGATTAGATTGACGCGCTCACTACAGTTATCGAGTTGTCTTCGAACACATCAATAAAAGCTGATTTAAAGCGCCTTTTCGAACACCTTCGAATTGCGCTGGAAGTTGTACAGCGAAGCCCGTTTTGCCGGCAGACGTTCAACCGAGCTGGGCACGAAGCCGCGCTCGCGGAACCAGTGGGCTGTGCGCGTTGTAAGCACAAACAGGGTATCGATTTTCAATGCCCGGGCCTGGGACTCAAGGTGCTCAAGCAACTGGTCACCCCGGCCGCCGTGGCGGTAGTTGGGATCGATCGCCACACAGGCGAGCTCCGCTGCGCTGGAGTCTTCCAGTGGATACAGCGCGGCGCAGCCGATGATCATGCCGTCGCGCTCGACCAGGGTGAACTGGCCGATCTCGGTTTCCAGAATCTCCCGCGAGCGGCGTACCAGAATGCCGGCCTCTTCCAAAGGACGCAGTAGCTCGAGCAGGCCGCCGACATCTTCAATTGTTGCGGTGCGAACTACCTCGAAAGCTTCCTGGGTAACCAGGGTGCCACCGCCATCGCGCGTGAAGAGCTCGGTCAGCAGCGCGCCGTCATCACTGAAGCTGACAATGTGGGCCCGTCTGACGCCTTTGTTACATGCCTTGCAGGCGGCAGCAAGCAGCGAGCCGGGTAGGCTGTTACCCAGCGCATTCAGAAGGGGTTGTGCGCGGGTTGGCTTGAGTTCGCGCAGCAGCTCACCTTCGGTGTTGATGATGCCCTGATCGGGTCCGAACAAAATCAGTTTGTCGGCTTCAAGGGCGCTGGCTGTGCTGGTGGCAACATCTTCGCAGGCCAGATTGAATACTTCGCCGGTAGGGGAGTAACCGATCGATGACAGCAACACTATGGCACTCTCATCAAGATGCCGACTGATCGCCTTGCGATCGATTCGGCGGACTTCGCCCGTGTGGTGAAAGTCCACCCCGTCGACCACGCCAATGGGTTTGGCCGTGACAAAATTGCCGCTGACCACCCGGAGTCTTGAGCCCTGGCCAGACGCAGAGGGTGCTGAACAGAGCTGAGCCTCTATTGCGATCCGCAGGCTGCCTACCGCATCCATGACACACGTTAGAGTGTCATTGTCAGTGATGCGTAGGTCATTGTGGTATCTGGAAGAGATGCCCCTGGCGTTTTGCCGCTCCTCGATCTGTGGACGTGAGCCATGCACCAGAACGAGCCTGACACCGAGACTGTTGAGCAGGATAATATCGTGCACGATATTGCCGAAATTGGGGTGCGCAAGGGCCTCACCCGGTAACAGCACGACGAAGGTGCAGTCACGGTGGGTGTTGATGTAAGGCGTCGAGCGGCGGAACCAATTGACGTAGTCGAGCATGTTTGGACGGTCCGAGCAAAAGAGCAGTTTAGGGACATTGATAGATCCGCTTCAAGCGCTGATTGCGCACAAACGGGCTGATAGCTATGACCGCGGCGCTTATTGAAGGCAAGATAGCCGTTAACCATGCAGCAAAAGAGAGTGTGATGTGAGCGCAAAAGATCAGGATTTCAGAATTGTAGATACGCCAGATGCTGCCGTTGACCGCTTGGCTCTGCTCTACGGGCAGGCTACTGGCGCGCTGAGGACAGCGCTGAATGCTTATTTGCGTGACCGTAGCAAGCCCAGTGAAGACCAGTTAAGGCAGTATCGCTATCCCCAATTGCGCGTGACCTATGAGTCCCAGGGTGAGGCTGCCGCGACCGTGCGAGCTTATGCCAAGGTCCAGGAGCCGGGAATCTACAGCATCACCGTCACGCATCCCGAGGACTTTCGCCGCTATCTTCTGGAGCAACTGGGTCCATTGATGCGTGATTTCACGCTGCAGGTCGAGGTCGGCATCAGCGACCAGGCGATTCCCTATCCCTATGTGTTGGAATATGCAGACCTCGCCGCATCCGGTGTAACGCCCAACGAGCTCGCACGGTTTTTCTCCAGCACTGATCTTTCGACGGTGACTGACAGCACGGCAGATGGACTTTATGACTGGGAGGATGCTTCGCAGTTGCCCCTGGCCCTTTTCGATGCGGCTCGCGTGGATTTCTCCCTGCGACGCCTGGTGCACTATACCGGCAGTGACTGGCGGCACGTGCAGCCATGGATACTGCTTACCAACTACCATCGCTACGTGGATCAGTTCATCCGTCACGGTCTGGATATGCTGGCGCAGGATTCGCGCTACCAGCGCATGGTCCTGCCCGGCAATGTGGTGGTCGAACGAGGTATGTCCGAGGAGCAGGCTCAAGCGCTGGTATCGGGCGTTGTGTGGCACCGCTACCAAATGCCGGCTTATCACCTGCAGACTGAAGAGGGCGACGGAATTACCCTGGTCAATATCGGGGTGGGGCCCTCCAATGCGAAAAACATCACAGATCACCTGGCAGTACTGCGGCCGCACTGCTGGCTGATGATCGGGCACTGCGGCGGGCTGCGCCAGTCGCAGACCATTGGTGATTACGTGCTGGCCCACGCCTACATGCGTCGCGACGGGATTCTGGATCGCGTACTACCGCCGAACATACCCTTGCCGGCGCTGGCGGAAGTGCAGCTGGCGCTGCAGGAAGCTGCAGCGCAGATTACCGGCGACCGGGGCGATGATCTTAAAAGGCGGCTGCGGACCGGGACAGTGTTGACCTATGACGATCGCAACTGGGAGCTGCGTTGGGCCCAGGAGCGTCCGCTGATCAATCAGGCGCGCGCCATTGCAGTCGATATGGAAAGCGGCACTATTGCCGCCCAGGGATATCGTTTGCGGGTGCCCTACGGAACGCTGCTCTGCGTCTCGGACAAGCCGCTGCACAGCGAGCTCAAGTTGCCTGGAGCCGCGGGCGCCTTTTACGAGCGTGCGGTAACCCAGCATCTGCATATCGGTATAGCAGCAGTGGATCTGCTGCGCAGCCAGTTGAATGCGTTGCACTCGCGCAAGCTGCGCAGTTTCGACGAGCCGCCGTTCCGCTAGATTCTGGCGCGGCTCAGGTCAGGCAGAACCGTTCGATCAGGCCGCGCAGAACCTTGACGGTCGGGTCGATTCGGTCCATCTCCAGATATTCATCCGGCTGGTGGGCCTGGTCGATGTCGCCCGGCCCCAGTATCAGCGTCTGCATGCCCAGGCGATTCAGGTAGGGGCCCTCAGTGGCAAAGGCCACGCTTTCGGCGGTATATCCGGTGAGCTGTTCACAGGCCTTTACTATTTCCGCGTCGGCGGCTGTCTCGAATGGCGGCACGCCGGGAAAGAGCGGGTTGTAGGTGATATCCACCTGCTGTTCGGCGGCTATGATCTTCAACTGCTCGCGTATTTCTGCTCGTAACCCATCCGGGTCCATGCCGGGCAGGGGGCGAATATCAAACTCCAGTGCGCATTTGCCACAGATGCGGTTGGGGTTGTCGCCACCATGGATGCAGCCCAGGTTCATCGTCGGTACAGGCACGCCGAACAGCGGGTCATTCCAACGCTTTTGCCACTGCTGGCGCATGGTCAGTAGATCGCCGATTACCCGGTGCATGACTTCCATCGCATTGTTGCCCAGCGAAGGATCGGAGGAGTGCCCGGACTGTCCCATGATGTCTATGCGTTCCATCATGATGCCCTTGTGCACCCTGACTGGCTTGAGTCCTGTTGGCTCTCCGATGACCGCATGTCGGGCGTTGGACAGGTCGCTTGCTGCCAGCGCCTGGGCGCCGCTCATCGAGCTTTCCTCGTCAGCGGTAGCGAGAATGATCAAGGGATGCTTGAACTGGCGGTCGGTGTATTCCTTGAGTGCCTCTATGACCAGCGCAAAGAAGCTTTTCATGTCGCAACTGCCCAATCCGTACCAGCGACCATTGGCCTCAGTCAGCTTGAACGGATCGTGCTGCCACAGTTCCGGGTCACAGGGTACGGTATCGGTATGGCCTGCCAGCACCAGTCCGCCAGGGCCCGACCCCAGGGTGGCGATCAGATTGGCCTTGCCAGGCTCGTCGGGTACTGGCTGAATCCGACAATTGAACCCCAGGTCCTCTAGCCATGCAGCGAGCAGGTGAACCACGTCGAGGTTGGACTGATCGAGTTCAGGCTGACTGCAACTGATCGATTGGGTCTGGAGCAGGGCGTCGAACTGTGCCCTTAGAGAGGGGATAGCCATAGAAACTCCTGGCGGTCTGAGCTGACAATTTCAGCCAGCTTAGCCCGCCAGGGTTTCAGCGTCAGCCGAAAATACCGCTGAGGATAAAGAAAAACACAATTGAGAGTGCCGCGCCGGCGGGCAGCGTGATTACCCAGGAACTGAAGATGGTGCCAATCACACGCAGGTTCAGAGCTCCGATGCCGCGGGCCATCCCGACCCCCAGCACGGCCCCGACGAGGGTGTGGGTGGTGGAAATCGGCAAGCCGATGGCTGAAGCCGAGACCACGGTAGTGGCGGTTGCCAGCTCGGCGGCAAAACCGCGGCTTGGCGTCAGCTCGGTAATATGTCGACCGATGGTGGCGATAACGCGGTAACCGTAGGTAGCAAGACCAATAACAATGCCGACGCCACCCAATAACAATACCCAGCCCGGAACGACGGAGCGTGCGGCGACTTCGCCGCCGTGTTGCAGTACGCCGACGATTGCGGCCAATGGCCCCACAGCGTTCGCCACATCATTGGAGCCGTGGGCGAAGGCCATGGCACAGGCGGTGAAGATCATCAGTACTGCAAAAACCTTTTCTACGCTGGCGTAGTGGAAGTCCTTGTCAGCGGCTGGATCGGCCTTGATGCGGGTCAGCAACATCATGCCCAGCAGCATCACCAGTACACCTATGACTACCGCCAGAATGAAGCCCTGTAAGTTGCTGATGTCCAGGCCAACGTGCTTCAGACCTTTGGTCAGGGTCATCAGCGTGACCACGAAACCCACCGCAAACATATACAGCGGCACGTAACGTTTGGCGTTGATAAACGGGTCATCGGTGTTGAGGATCAGTTTGTGCACGCTCATGAAGATCATGAACGCAACGATCCCAGAGAGCAGTGGCGAAATGACCCAGCTGGCTACGATGGGCACCACACCGCCCCAGTTCACCGCCTCCATCGAGACGCCGACGGCACCAAAGCCGATAACCGCACCGATAATCGAGTGGGTGGTAGAGACTGGCCAGCCCTTGATCGAGGCAATCAGCAGCCAGGTGCCGG
The DNA here is from genome assembly GCF_963977355.1 of uncultured Halopseudomonas sp. Lineage (NCBI taxonomy): Bacteria > Pseudomonadati > Pseudomonadota > Gammaproteobacteria > Pseudomonadales > Pseudomonadaceae > Halopseudomonas > uncultured Halopseudomonas sp. The sequence continues at coordinate 192,640 of NZ_CAXBOV010000001.1, forward strand.
CTGCCAGCAGCGATGCCATCATGCCGAAAATCATTTGCTCGCCACTGATCAGCTCAGAGTCGAGAATGCCGCTGCGGATCGTCTGGGTAACCGAGCCGCCAGCCAGATAGGCGCCAAGAAACTCGAAGACGATAGCGATCATGATCGCTTGCTTGATGGTCAGCGCGCGGGATCCCACCGAGGTGCCCATGGCGTTGGCGACATCGTTGGCGCCGATGCCCCAAGCCATGAAGAAACCAAAAAGACAGGCCAATATCAGCAGGATGGTGCCGTATTCTGCAATCAGGGTCATGTTGGAAGTACTCTGTTTGGGTGCATGTCGAGACTGACCGCTAGCGGGCCATCAGTTGTTCCAGGCGGTTGCCTACGCGCTGGGCCCGGTCCGCAACATCACCGATCCACTCGATGATCTGGTACAGGAACATCACGTTCACGGGTGGTAAGTCGCGCTCCAGCTTGAACAGGTCTGCGCGCAGCTTGATCTGTAACGTGTCGGTGTCGTGCTCAATGCGATCAAGTTCTTCGATCAGATTTTCCACCAGGGTGACTTCCCGGCCGGCGAATCCGGTTTCAAGCAGCTCGTCCAGCTCATTCATGGCCTTGAGAGCCTGGGCGACGGCATCCACCGAGCGTTGCGTGAAAGCCTGGAATGCCGGACGAATGGGGGTCGGGATATCCATCTGGCGGCCTAGCATCAGGCCGGCTATATCCTTGGCACGATTGGCTACTTTGTCCTGTACACTGAGCAATTCCAGCAGATCAGACCGTGGCACAGGCAGAAAAAGGCTCTTGGGCAGGTGTACTCGAACATCCTTCTTCAATTTATCCGCGTCGCGTTCTAGCTGGGAAATGTGCTGTTGCAGGCGTTCGGCTTCGGTCCAGTCATTAGCTACCACGGCTTCCATGAACGGCACCAACTGAGCTGCACATTCGTGGGCCTTGGCCATATGCTGCTGCATCGGACCAATGGGTGAGCGGCCAAACAGGCTGAGGAAAGGATTGCTGGGCATGAGGCCTCCGGGATGTATTTGCCGCGAGATTATAGTTGCTGAGCAGTTCGTCGTCACCAAAGCGTCACGATATCGTCATTAAATAGACATATATGGCCGGACCCGCGCACTACGCCTGTTATCAGCCAAGGGCGTTGCGACCGGCGTCAGCGCCACAAAATTTCCGATACTGGGCCGCGTTCTGTCCAGTGTGCTTGTTGAACACAATCGAGATCATGAGACACCCGATGGCCAAAGAAACCGAAATCAAGTTGCGCACAACGCCTGAAACCCTCGAAGCGTTGCGCACACACCCGCTGCTTGAAGCGCGGCGCCAGGGCGAGTGGCAATCAGGGCCGCTGCTTAATCAATATTTTGACAGCCCTGAGCGGGATCTCGCCGGGGCGAAAGTTGCCCTGCGCATGCGTCGCGATGGAGATCGTTTCATCCAGACACTCAAGAGCCGGGGACAGAGCGTGTCCGGCCTGTCCGAGCGCAATGAATGGGACTGGTACCCAGATAAACCGGAGCTTGATGTGGGCCTGCTGGATGACAGCTGCTGGCCACAGGCGCTTGCCGAGCTGGACAAGAGTCTTCTGCAGCCAATCTTCACCACCGATTTTCAGCGCACCAAGGTGTTATTGCGTTGGGAGCGTGAGTCGGCGCAGGGGCTGGAAACCGTAGAGGTGGAAGCAGCTCTGGATACGGGCAAGGTAGTGGCGCATGAACGCGAAGAAATCATCTGCGAGCTGGAGCTTGAAGTTCGCCAGGGCCCGGCCGTAGCGGTTCTTGAGCTGGCTCTGGAGCTTGCTGCAGATCTGCCCTTGATGCCGTGCGACATCAGCAAGGCCGAACGGGGTTACCGATTGTTCGATCAATCCAGCTATGACCTGCGTCTGCAGCCTCCAGAGTGGACCGCTGAGTCGACCGTCGATGAGGTCATAGCCGGCTCGACTCGTCAGTTGCTGGGGCAAAGCCAGCGCCTGGCTGAGCAATATCGTTTTTCCCAGCAATGGCGGTTGTTTCGCGATATGACCACACATTTGGCGGCGTTGCGTGCCTCTTTCGGGGTCTTTGATCTGGCACTACCCAAATCGAGTGCCCAGCAGTTTACCCGGCCGCTCGATGCCCTGCTTGATCGTTTTCGTCCACTGGTCCTGGCTGGTTGGGCCGATGATGAAAATGGGCGTACTGCCCGTGACCAAGCTCCGGCGGTATTTGCCGAGGCTGCGGATATGCTCACCTGGGGGCAGCTGTTCATCGGTTTGGCATTGTGGCTGGAGCAATCAGCGTGGCAGCATAATCGGCCCCCCAAGGGTGACCGTATCGGGGTGCTGGCCTTGCCTCGCTGGCTGCTCGCGGCCGTAGCCAAGGAAATCCAAGAGCTGAAGGTGCCGCACCATAACGATCCGGATGCCGCAGTGAGTCAGTGGATGGATCAGCAGCCGCGGTTGGGCCGCTTGTACTATCTTTTGTCCCAGTTCCGCCAGTTTCTGCCGGTTCCTGAGCCCGACCGTCTGTTTGGCGAGCTGAACAAGTTGCAGGCGCTGCTTGAGCAGTATCCGTCTATCGACGATGAGCAGAAACCCTTGTTGCTGGATGCACTGCGCAAGCAGGGTCAGCGATTGCGCAAGCTCAACGCCTGGCGCGAGCTGAATACCTGAGCACAATGCAATCTGGCGAAATGGAGGATGCGTGGAGACATTGAAGCAACTGGCGATACCCGGCAGTGATCGTCCGCTGGATCTGGGCGACATTCTGAATGTGCTGGTTGCACAGGGTCGTCTGAATATGGAAACCGCGGAGCAGCTGAGCATGTTGCGCCGCGCGGCCACCGGAGAAACCGCCAAACTTCACCCTCTGGAGTTTATTGCCGGGCAGGCACCTGCGGATCTGTCGCGCCCAGGCAAGATACTGGATCTGGAAACACTATCGCGTTGGCTAGCCGATGAGGCAGAGCAGCCCTTTTATCGTATTGATCCCCTGAAAATCAATGTGGCAGCGGTTACCCCGCTGATGTCCTTCGCCTTCGCCCAGCGCCATCGCATACTCGCGCTGGAGGTTAACGAGCGAGAAGTGCTGATCGCCAGCGCCCAACCCTTTGTCAGCAGTTGGGAAACCAATCTGGTGCATGTGCTCAAACGTGAAATTCGTCGGGTGGTGGCCAGCCCGGCAGATATTCAGCGCTATTCAGTGGAGTTCTTCCGGTTGGCACGCTCGGTTACCGGCGCCAACGCAACGGATCAGAAAAGCAGTGCCATCGGCAACTTCGAACAGTTGCTCAGCCTGGGCAGTATGAGCCAGGAGCCTGACGCCAATGATGCCCACGTGGTCAATATCGTCGACTGGTTGTTCCAGTACGCTTTCGAGCAGCGCGCCAGTGATATTCATATCGAGCCCCGGCGAGAAGCGGGCAGTGTGCGACTGCGGATCGACGGCGTATTGCACACCGTATATCAGTTCCCGCTGCAGGTTTCGGTTGCGGTAGTCAGCCGCTTGAAAACCCTGGGGCGCATGAATGTGGCTGAGAAGCGCAAGCCACAGGATGGCCGGATAAAGACCAAGTCGCCCCAGGGAAATGAGATAGAACTGCGCCTGTCGACCTTGCCCACAGCCTTCGGGGAGAAGATGGTGATGCGCATCTTTGATCCTGATGTTCTGCTTCGCAGTTTCGATCAGTTGGGGTTTTCTTCGGAGGATCAACGGCGCTGGCAGGCAATGGTTGGGCAGCCCAACGGCATCGTGCTGGTTACCGGGCCCACCGGGTCGGGCAAGACGACCACGCTTTATACGACTCTCAAGCAACTGGCCACCCCTGAAGTGAACGTATGCACCATTGAAGACCCGATCGAAATGGTCGAGGACAGCTTCAATCAGATGCAGGTGCAGCACAACATAGATCTGGACTTTGCGGGTGGGGTGCGCGCCCTGATGCGTCAGGATCCGGATATCATCATGGTGGGGGAGATCCGCGACCTTGAGACGGCGGAAATGGCCATTCAGGCGGCGCTTACCGGCCACTTGGTGCTCTCGACCCTGCACACCAACGATGCGCCCAGCTCGATCAGTCGTTTGATCGAGCTGGGCGTGCCAGCCTATCTGATCAAGGCAACGGTCCTGGGCGTCATGGCGCAGCGTCTGGTGCGTACCCTGTGCCCCCACTGCAAGGCGCCAGCCGAGGTGGATGCTGACGCCTGGGTTGAGTTGACCCGCCCGTGGAATGCGCCGCTGCCTACCCGCGCCCACCGACCGGTGGGCTGCGTGGAGTGTCGAGAGACCGGCTACCGCGGGCGCGCAGGGGTATACGAGTTGATGACTCTGAGCGATCCGCTCAAGCCTCTGGTGCAATCGGATATCGACCTGAACGCCTTGCGCAGACAGGCGTACAAGGAAGGTATGCACAGCCTCCGGTTGTCGGGTGCGCAGAAGGTTGCGGCCGGAGAAACCACTATTGAAGAAGTGCTGCGAGTGACGCCCAGCAGCCAGCAGGCCTGAGCTCCTCGCCGCACTGCCGCAGAGCGCGTAGAATTCCGCGCTCTGATTTTTATGGAATCCGCTAGATGAATTACCGCCACAGTTACCATGCCGGAAACCATGCCGATGTCTTCAAGCATGCAGTGCTCCTGCGCATGTCTCAGCTTATGCAGCGCAAGGAAGCGCCCTATTGTTATCTCGATAGCCATGCGGGCACCGCGCTTTACGATCTGCAGGGCGATGCATCCGGCAAGACCGGTGAGTATCTCGACGGCATAGCGCGGCTTTGGGATCGAAAGGATCTGCCGCTCTTGCTGCAGGGCTATGTAAACAGTGTCGTGGCACAAAACCCGGACGCGCAGCTGCGTTACTACCCTGGGTCTCCGCAATTGATTGCGGGCGGACTGCGCGAGCAGGATCGAATGATTCTAAGCGAGCTGCATCCAGTAGATGCCGCAACCCTGCGTGAGCATTTTGTTGGCGATCACCGTGTTGCGGTTCACCAGCGCGATGGGTACGAGCTGGCCAAGGCATTTTTGCCAGTTGCCGAAAAACGCGCGCTCTGGCTGCTGGATCCCCCTTTCGAGCGGGGTGATGATTTTGATCGTTGTCTCGCGTCCATTCAGGTTGGGGTCCAGCGGATGCGCCAGACGGTTATCGCATTCTGGTATCCAATCAAGGATGAGCGCTTGTTACGTGAATTCTATCGGCAGATTGCAGGCGCCGGCTTACCCAAAGTATTGAGAGTAGAGCTGACGGTGCGGCCGGCCGATACTTCCCTGGGTCTCAATGGCTCTGGTCTCATGTTGATCAACCCGCCATGGCCGCTCTGGGAAGAGCTGGAAGAGGCCTTACCCTGGCTCGCCAGCCAATTGGCGCAATCGGGCAGTGGCGGCTGGCGCCTGGACTGGCTGGCAGGTGAGCCGTGACGGCTTAAAATTCGTTTTGTATGGGTGGCCGGGGAGGCCCGAAACTGGCAATAACCGCTCAGTCGGCTAGTCTTGTCCCTTAGTTGTGGCGCCACCCGACCTTCCGTATCGGGCCGCTGCGCACCAAGGAGCGTAATCTGCCGTGGAACGTATCGCCATTGGCAGTGTCAAAAATTGTGTCCGGCTCACAAGGCCGGACGATTACGTTTCAGGATCTCAACTTTAAGGAGCTCGACCATGGCTGAAGCAAAAAAGAGTACACCGGTAACCGGGAACACAACGGTCAATAGCGAAAAAGACGCAGGTAAGGAGGCAGTTATGGCAGCGTACAGCAATCTTGTAGAAGCCAAGGAACACTTCAAGCACGCAGCAGAAGCAGCGGGTCTGGATCTCAAGAACGAAGCGTCTGATCAGTTTATGAAGGGCAAGGCAAAAGCCGGCGAGCTTGGCAACCAAGCTAACAACTATGTTCAGGAAAAGCCGCTTGCCAGCCTTGGCATCGCATTCGCAGCTGGATTCCTCATCTCGCAGCTGTACAGCAGGAAATGAGCGAGATCCCAGGCGCAACCAATCTGCAGAGTGGCGATCCTGGGAAAGGCCCCGAGCCTGGGCAGGATGAAATTCAAGCCTGGCTAGATTGGTTCAAGCATGCAGTCTCGGCCGGGGGTGATCTGGCTAAGCTTGCGAGGATGGAGCTTAGCCTTGCACTGGGCGACACCAAACGGATTGTTCTGCTCGCCCTTGTCGCAGTGCCGCTGATCGTCCTTGCCTGGATGGGTCTTTCAGTTATGGCGGCCTGGCTGGTTTTTCTGCCTGTCCAATCCGTGGCAGCAGCAATAGGTGTATTTATCGCAGTGCAGATTATTCCCCTGGTGATCATCGGGTGGAGCATCAAACGTTATCGTAAGAGTTGGGCTTTCGCGGCAACCCGCGAACATCTGCAGGCGTTCAAGGAGGGTGCTGAGAGTGCCGCGAAAACAACTGATTGAAAATATTCGCCAGCTCGACGGTAAGTTGTCTCTGGAGCAAAGCCTCTTGAAGCTCAATGGTCGCGAGCGCGTGGCCTACCTGCGCAGCCTCTCTCCCTGGATTCTCATCGGTGCTGGCGCTGCTGGCGGGATAGCGCTGGGCCTCCTGGGTAGCAGTGGAAGGTCCAGACTTGTATCGGCGAGCATGACCGGTATGCACCTGTGGCGATTGAAGTCGCTGGCAAGCACCCTTACTGGTGGAGGCGAGGCGGAGGTGGCTGATGCTGTCGCTACGGGAGGAGATATCGTTTGACCGCCGCCGATAGCGGTGAGTCGCTCGGCGCCGAGCGGCAGTCTTTTTCACGGGAGGTCGTAAGCCAACGCAAGTCACCTATGTATCGGGTAGCGGTCTGGCTTCTGGCCCTTGCACTTCTATATACCCTTTATTTTGCCAAGTCATTATTGATGCCGCTGGTTGTAGCCCTGCTCTTTACGCTACTGCTCAGCCCGCTGGTGGCGGTGCTGAAGCGACTCTATGTGCCCAGGACACTGTCGGCCATTCTGATGATTTGCGCCATCGGTGGGCCCTTTACGATTCTGGCCATCGAGCTTGCCGAGCCCGCACAAAAGTGGGCCAGACAATTGCCCGAGTTATCCGAGCGAATGACCGCACAGCTCGATAATCTGACTGAATCATCTCAGTCAGTTCCGGTCCAGACTGCCAATCAGGAAGCTGAATCCGAGGGTTTCAGTTTCTTCGGGCTCTTTGAAGGAAAGAAGAAGCAGCCCGCACCACAGCCTGTCATCCAGTCGTCCAGTGATGCCGCTGAAACGGTCAGCAAGCGCGTAAAACAGGGCGGAATGGAGCTGATGGTCGCCATTCTTGCAGCTACACCTGTGGTGATAGCCCAGCTTCTTACCTGCGTCATTCTGATTCTGTTCCTGCTGATTTTCGGTCCGCGTTTATTCAATGCCTATATCCATATATTCGTTCCGCCAGATGCGCGCGAGGACAGGGTCAACCTAGTGGGTACGATTCAGCTGGAGCTTTCGCGTTATATCGGAACGGTCAGTGTCATCAACGCCGGGCTGGGTATGACGACGGGGTTGGCTTTGTGGTTATTTGGGGTGGAAGACGCCCTGCTCTGGGGAGTGCTGGTCGGGTTGCTGAATTTTGCGCCATATGTAGGGCCTATCTTCGGCATGGCGATGTTGTGTCTTGCGGGGCTTGCCCAATACGGCCCGGTAGCCCTGGCAGCTCTACCGGTATTGATTTACTTCTCCATCAATCTGCTCGAAGCGCAGTTCGTCACGCCGCTGGTGCTGGGTAAGAACATGCGATTGAACCCTCTGATTCTGATCATCTGGTTGTTTATCTGGGGCTGGTTGTGGGGAGCGGTTGGGGTATTGATCGCAGTCCCCTTGCTTGTGTGCATCAAGCTCGCAGCCGGCAAGCTGCCGACCGCCGATCGCTGGGTAAGGCTGATAGAAACCCGGGCTTGAATGTTTTCACTGCCTCCGCGCGACCTGCTCAGGAGTGAGCCTCAGGCTGGTTTTGGTGGCCGTTGCACCAAAGCCAGTGCCGATACGATCAGAACCCCACCGAACAGCATGAAAAGGGTGGGTTGCTCGGCAAACAGGAACCAGGCAAACAAGATGCCATAGACCGGTTCCAGTGCAAAAAATAACGAAGCCACCCTGGCTTTGAGCACCTGCAAGCTGGCCACAAACAGACCGTGTGCCAGTCCGGTGCAGAGCAGTCCGAGCAATGCAATCCATAGCCAGTCCAAGGCTGCCATTTGGCCAAGCGCCATGGGAGTGAATGGCAGCAGACACGCCAGTATGACCAGATTCTGCCAGCAGGCGACCTGGACAGGGTGCAGGTCGCCTGCGGTGTAGCGATTGCCTACGGAGGCGCCGGCAAAGCAGAAGCCTGACAGCAGGGCCCAAAGCAGACCGGCTGTTGCCTGATTTCCGAGGCTGAAGTCGGGCGTGACCAATACCAGTCCGATACAGATCAACATTACCTTGAGCAGGTCCATGCGACTTGCCGACTCTTTCCACAATAGCCATTCCAAAAGGACTACGAAGGCCGGAAAGCTGGCAAAACCCAGTGTGGCTATACCGACGCCGGCAATCTTTACCGCGTGAAAAAAAGTCAGCCAGTGCACGCCCAGGAGAATGCCGCAAACCGCCAATTGCACGAAGCGCGTTCTGTTGATACCGCGCAAGATCGGGGAGCTGAAAATTCGAGCAAAAATCAGCAGCGCGAGCACGGCAAAGAATGCTCTTCCCAGAACGATTGCAATGGGCCCAGCCTGGGTGAGCTTGCCGAAGATGCCAGTAAGCCCAAACATGAGCGCGGCAATATGCATGCTGGCAATCGCCCGGCGCGGTGTCATCTGCATGGTGTCATCCTGGTGCGGTAAGAGTGGCAGGGCGCGCAGTCTAACAGGCCCGTTGAGCTGGCCAAGCTACAGCTGTGCTCTTACAGTTCACGACAGCCAGTCGCGGATGTTACATTGATATCACTTTGTAATATTCAGACAAGAATAAGGGCCTCGACTTGAGCGATGAAATACATGGTCTGGCGCAATGGACGGCCCGCCTGAATAATGCCGAACTGCCTGCGATGGCGGTGGTCGTTCATGACCTGCTGCGGCTTTCCCAGTCCCGAACCGCTTCAGTCAAGCAACTGGCAGAAGTTCTTCTGCGCGATGCTTCACTTACTTCCAAGGTTCTGCGGATCAGCAATAGTGTGTATTGCAACCCGGGACGTGAAGTAATCAGGACCATTTCGCGGGCTGTCGTGGTGATTGGTTTTGATCAGGTACGCATGATCGGTCTGTCGGTCAGCCTGCTTGATGGCCTGCTCAAGGATTCGCCGCGTGAGCAGCTGCAATCACTATTGGCGCGGTCTTTCCATGGCGCGATGCAGGCGCGCAATCTTGCGGATTACCGGGCACTGCCGGAAAAGGAAGAGATTTTCATTGCGACGCTCTTGCGCCATCTTGGCGAGATGGCGTTCTGGAGTTATGGCGCAAAGCAGGCCGATGTCCTCGCAGACGCATTGGCAGTGCCCGGGGTTGATCGGGACAAGACGGTAAAACGAATTCTGGGCGCCAGTTTTGATCAGCTGACCTTCGGTTTGCTCAAGACATGGAACATGGGTGAGATCGGTCAGCTGGTCAAAGCCAGCCATGACTCCTCAGGACCTGCCGCACGCGCCGTTACCCTGGGCTCTTCCATTGCCGAAGCTGCCCGTGCGGGCTGGGCCGGGGAGGCAATGCAGGCCCTGCTGGACCCGGTCGCAGAGTTGACTGGCACTACGCGGGAGGAGGCCATGCAACAGATTCTGGCTAGTGCCAACGAGGCGGTACGGGTCGCGGGTACCTGCTCCAACGCCGACCTCGGGGCCTGGATTCCCCGTACCGATGACTTGCCGCTGGATCTCTCCGAGCTTTTGCACATGGACGCTGTGCCCGCGCAGTCTGCCCGCACAGCGGTGCAGGAGCCGCTGCTGCAGCCGAACGTCGAGATGCTCAAGCTGTCCGTACAAAATATGGTCTTGATGGTCAAAAGTCCGATCAATGTCGAGAATACTCTGACCGGTGTCATGAATGGATTACACCTGGGGGCTGGGCTTGAGCGAGTCATGCTTGCTGTGCTGGCAGACAATCAGACACGATTTCGGGCGCGCCGTGTAGCCGGTAAGGGGACGCAAAGCTGGTCTCAAAACTTCGATTTACCCTGTGTGGCTTCAAAACCACATATTTTCAGCTACGCGCTGCAAAACAATGAAGTGATCTGGATGGGTCCGCCAAGCAGCAGCGTGCTGCAGGACCTGATAACGCCCGATATTGCCAGCTGGCTGGGCGCGGGTCCGTTCTTCATTGCTCCGGTAATGGCCGGTACCCGACGAATTGGCGTGCTTTACGGCGATATGCGCCTGTCGGGTAGACCCTTGAGCAAAGCTCAGTTCGCGGCGTTTCAGCGTCTCACGGAACTCACCGGGAACTGTCTGGAGTCCTTGAGTCGGCGCGGCTGATCAACTGCCGGGCATGCAGATGCCCGTACCGGCAAGATTGCAGTAGCCGCCCGGGTTCTTGTGCAGGTATTGCTGATGGTAGGGTTCGGCATAGTAGAAGGTGGGGGCGGGAATGATTTCTGTAGTAACAGAATCCTTGCCGGCCTGCATCAGCAGGTCGGCGTAACTGGCCTTGCTGACTTCCGCCGCAGCCTGCTGTCCCGGATTGTTCACATAAATGCCGGAACGGTATTGAGTGCCGGTGTCGTTGCCCTGACGCATACCCTGTGTGGGGTCATGGTTCTCCCAGAAAGCTCTGAGCAGTTCCTCGAAACTCACTGCGTCTGGATCAAAAACAACCAGAACCACCTCGTTGTGGCCGGTCATGCCCGAGCACACCTCGTCGTAAGTAGGGTTGGGAGTCAGCCCAGCGCTGTAGCCAACAGCAGTGGTATGCACACCAGGAATCTTCCAGAAAAGCCTTTCCACGCCCCAGAAGCAGCCCATACCAAAAATGACTTGCTGCATGCCCGCTGGAAAGGGGGAATGTATGGAAGTGCCCAGCACGGCATGGGTCTGGCTGGTCGGGATGGGTTCATCACGGCCGGGCAGAGCCTCCTCAGGTGAGGGAAGGCGCATCTTGTGTTCGGGGATACGGCGAAAAAACATGGATGACTCCGGGGCAGGGGGGCGCGAAATTCTGGATTCATGGTGCGCCTGGCAGTGACTGCCTGTCCAGACGCTGTTTCGTTGCGGTGTGTGTCCTGTCAGTTGCCAAGCCCTAGAGCCTGCAGCAGATCGGAAGGCAACTTGCCTGCTGCAACAAAGTGAGGGTTGAGCCAGGTTTCACGGGTCGGATAGCCGAATCGCTGGCCGTCCAGCCCCAGCACTTGTCCACCTGCGCCCTCCAGCACAGCCTGGGCTGCGGCGGTATCCCATTGACTGGTTGGGGCGAACCGGGGGTAGAGATCGGCATTGCCCTCAGCCAGCAGGCAGAACTTGAGCGAGCTGCCAATATTCACCAGCTCGACCTGCTGCAGGGATTTCAAGCGGCTGAGCAGCGCCTCCTGTTCGGGGCTGGTGTGCCTGCGGCTGGCAACCACGGTCAAGGCATTGCTGGCATGGCGGCAGCGAATGGCTTCGGCGGGTTCTCCGTCTGCGCGGCGCCAGGCGCCCAGTTCCAGGCCGCCCCAGTAGAGTTTATCGCGGGCCGGGACACCCACCACGCCGAAGCGGATCTGCCCTTGCTCGACCAGCGCAATATTGACGGTGAACTCATCGGTACCGGCAATGAATTCCTTGGTTCCGTCGAGCGGATCGACCAGCCAGAAACGCTGCCATCTTTCTCGCTCGTTCATTGGGACATCCGCATCTTCTTCCGAGAGTACCGGGATGTCGGGCGTCAGTTCGCGCAGGCCGGCGAGGATCATGTGGTGTGCGGCAAGATCCGCGGCAGTTACCGGTGAGTCATCCGGTTTGGCGGTAACCTCGGGCTCCTTGCGCCACCATTTCAAGGTTTCTTTCCCCGCCCGGTCAGTCAACTCCAGCAAGGCAACTGTATCGAAAGGAAGGTTGTTGAAGGATGTACTCATCTGTGCAATTCGCCCCTCTGCTCAAGCAGATCGCGCACCAGATAGAGTGCAGCCAGGGCACGGCCTTCGGTAAAGTCCTCGCGGGCCGCCAACTCACTGAGCCGGTAGAGATCCACACTGTCGACCCGCATGGGTTCGGGCTCGTCGCCTGGCAAGCGTTTCTCGTACAGATCGCGGGCCAGCACCACCGAGATCTGCTGGCTCATGTAGTTGGGCGAAAGGGATAAGTGAGTCAGATATTCCAGCCGGCGAGCGCCGAACCCGGCTTCCTCCATCAATTCACGATTGGCGGCATCAAGCACATCCTCACCTGGTTCAACCAGGCCCTTTGGAACCGACATCTGGTAGTTACCCATACCGCCGCAGTATTCCTCAATCAATAAAGCGTGGCGCTCATCCTGCATGGCTATGACCATAACCGCTCCATAACCCTGGCTGCGGTTTACCAGACGCTCGTAGGTACGTTCTACGCCGTTGCTGAAACGCAACTGCACCTGCTCGACGGTAAACAATCGACTCTTTGCGACGATCTGTGCCTCGAGTGTTTCGGGCAGTTTTGGCATTGGGGGGCTCCGTGGTTAACAGCGTGTGGCTTGGGTATCATAGCGGCTCATGTCACCAAAGCCCAAACACCCATGATTTACTGGAACAACATCGATACCGTCCTTCTGGATATGGATGGCACCCTGCTGGACCTGCACTTTGATAACCATTTCTGGGTTGAATATCTCCCCCAGCGCTACGCTGAACATCACGGTCAGTCGATCGAGTGGGCCAAGTCCGAGATCTATCCCCTGATGAAGGAGAAGCAGGGGCAACTGGACTGGTACTGCCTGGACTTCTGGACCCGCGAACTGGACATGCCGATTGTCGAGCTCAAGCGAGAAGTGGCGCACCTGATCAGCCTGCGACCTGATGCGGACGTATTTCTCCGTGCGCTACAGGCCAGCGGTCGTGACGTGATACTGATCACCAATGCGCACCGCGGCTCGCTGTCATTGAAGCTTGAACGCATCGAGCTGCGAACTTATTTTCAGCGGTTGATCAGTTCCCACGATTTTGGTTTTCCGAAGGAAGCGCCAGCTTTCTGGGACGCCTTGCGCGCCGAGGTACCTTTCGATCCCGAGCGTACGCTGTTTATCGACGACAGCCTGGGAATCCTGCGCGCTGCTCGCGATTACGGAATAGGCCACCTGCTGGCGGTCAGGCAACCGGACAGTCGCGGTGCGCTTCGTGATACCGAGGAGTTTGACGCTGTGGAGGACTACCGCGACCTGGCGGCAGCCTGTCAGCGCGATTAAGGATCAGCCTTCGCCCTTGGTTCGTGTCTGATTGGGTTTGGCGTTCTTTTCGATGTACTCAATGATCAGCCCGGCGATGTTTCGACCAGTGGTGGACTCGATGCCTTCCAGGCCGGGAGAGGAGTTGACCTCCATCACCACCGGGCCGTGATTGGAGCGCAGAATATCCACGCCGGCCACGTTCAAGCCCATTACCTTGGCTGCACGCACTGCGGTCATCCGTTCCTCGGGGGTGATCTTGATCAGGCTGGCGCTGCCCCCGCGGTGCAGGTTGGAACGGAACTCGCCGGGTTTGGCCTGGCGCTTCATCGCCGCAATCACCTTTTCGCCAACGACCAGGCAGCGTATGTCAGCTCCACCCGCTTCCTTTATATATTCCTGCACCATGATGTTGGCTTTCAGACCCATGAACGCCTCGAGTACCGATTCAGCAGCCTGCTCGGTTTCGCACATCACTACACCGATGCCCTGTGTGCCCTCGAGCAGCTTGATTACCAGTGGCGCCCCGCCGACCATGCTGATCAGGTCCGGAATGTCGTCGGGGGAGTGGGCGAAACCGGTCACCGGCAAACCGACGCCCTTGCGTGCCAGCAACTGCAATGACCGCAGTTTGTCCCTGGAGCGCGTAATAGCAACCGACTCGTTCAGGGGAAAGACCCCCATCATCTCGAACTGGCGCAACACTGCTGCGCCGTAGAAGGTAACCGATGCGCCGATGCGCGGAATAATTGCATCGAAGCCTTCAAGTACCGCACCTTTGTAGTGAATGGTGGGCTTGTGGCTGGCGATGTTCATATAGGCTCGAAGGGTATCGATCACACGTACCTCATGGCCGCGTTCGCGGGCTGCTTCAACGAGCCGGCGGGTGGAGTAGAGGTTGGCGTTACGCGACAGCACCGCAATCTTCATGATGATTCCTTCAGGGTTTTACGGCAAACAGTGAGGTTTGGGGTTTTTCCTGGACAAAGCGGTGACCGGGATCGATCACCAGCTCTCCTTCCAGCATCGCAGTACAGCCCATCAGTACCCGATAACGCATGGACTTGCGACAGGTCAGGGTAAAAAAGACTGACCAACAACGATCGCCAAGTACCAACGGGGTGCGTATGACATGGCGTTCCTGCATGTGACCGTTGGAGCTGCGAACGGTCTTGTACTCCACCAGTAACGCCTCGCAACGCTGTAGCCGTTGCTTCTTCTGGCTACCAATATGAGCATTGAAGCGCACCCAGGTTTCACCTGCGCGTTCGAACGTCTCGATATCGCTGGCGTGTAACGCGGAGGTTCTCGCCCCGGTATCGATTTTTGCCATGATTTGATCGATGCCCAGTTCAGGCAGTCCAATCCACTCGCGCAACCCGATAACATTGAGGTGGTCAAAAGTTTTCACGCAGGCAGCTCCCTGTGCATTTGGCGCGCATCATGGGGCAAGTCAAGGGCGGCGACAAGCCTGATACACTCGGCCTGAAAGAGGAGTACAGACCCTATGGGCGATGATAGCAAGGTGCGGTTGGATAAATGGCTCTGGGCCGCTCGGTTTTTCAAGACCAGAGGACTTGCCAAGGCAGCCATAGAAGGCGGGAAGGTGCAGTGCCAAGGGGACCGTTGCAAGCCGAGCAAGGAGCCTAAAGTTGGTGATCAGCTGCAGATTCGTCAGGGCATGGAGCAGCGAACGGTGGTCATTCTCGATCTTAGCGGCCAACGCCGTGGGGCGGCTGAGGCGCAGTTGCTCTATGAAGAAACTGCCGACAGCATTCGTCAACGCGAGGAGGCCGCGGCCAAGCGCAAGGCCATGGGTCCTGGGCTCCTGATCAGTGAGCACCGGCCAACCAAGAAGCAGCGTCGGCAGATCCACCAGTTTCGCAATGCACGCAATTCACCGGAGGAAGGCTGAAGGGGTATAATTGCGATTTGTCGGAGGCCGAACATGGCTTATCAAGATACCACCCAGCGTTTTCTGTTTGAAAACGCCGACGTACGCGGTGAACTGGTAGCGCTCGAAACCAGCTATCGAGAAGTGCTGGCCAAGCATGACTATCCAGAACCGGTTCGTGAGTTGTTGGGGCAGATGCTTGCTGCTGCAGTTCTGCTGTCGACCACGATCAAGTTTGATGGTCTGCTGATACTACAGGCGACTTCGACGGGTCCTGTTTCCACGTTAATGGTCGAATGCGCCAGCGATCAGGCAGTGCGGGGTATTGCCCGTTACAATGAAAATGTGACTGACGGCAGTCTGGCCGATCTGATGCCTGGCGGAATCCTTGCCATCACGGTAGATCCGCAGGAAGGACAGCGGTACCAGGGGATCGTTTCGCTGGATGGCGCTAACCTGGCCGAGTGCCTCAACGGTTACTTTGAGAACTCCGAGCAATTGCCCACCCGCTTTCGTCTGCAGGCTGACGGACGCTCGGCCAGGGGGTTGTTGCTGCAGGCGCTGCCTGCCGACAGGCAGCCTGACCTGGAGCAGCGCGCGGCGACCTGGGAGCATTTGAATATTCTTGCCGACACTCTCACCGCTGAGGAACTCCTGTCTCTGGACAACGCAACGATCCTGCGCAGGCTATTTCACGAGGAGGACGTGCGTTTGTTTGATCACCGGGGAGTGCGATTCGAGTGCAGTTGTTCGATGGAGCGCTCGGGCAATGCACTGGTCAGCCTGGGTCGCGATGACGCGATGGCCCTGCTGGACGAGCAAAACGGTGAAATCGAGATCGACTGCCAGTTCTGTAACACCCGTTATCTGTTCGATCGGTCTCGCCTGGAGGCGTTGTTTCACTCCGCGCAGGAGCATGCCAAACGGTTGCATTGATCTTCGTTGGCGCAAGATATGCATCACAATTCAGACACATAGCGATTGTCTATGGTCATGATCAACAAGTAGTACTGATCAGGTTTAGCGCGGCTGGTATTTTTTTGGCATAATGGCGCGCCCGCGCGCTGACCTGGCGTACACACGATGAGCTGAGGCCGATCTGTCGGTCCCATGGAGATTTCGGCCCACGCCGAACGAGGATGAGGTTTGATGACGCACAGTAACCATACGGTTTATACCGACCTGAGTATTCCCCACCTCGTTGAGCTGGCTATTCAGCGTAACGAAGGTCAGTTGGCTGACAACGGCGCACTCGTGGTCAAGACCGGTGAGCGCACCGGCCGTTCACCCATGGACCGTTTCATAGTCGAGGAATCATCGACGCGTGACTCCATAGCATGGGGGCCGATTAACCGCCCGTTCCCGGCGGACAAGTTTGACGCACTATGGGAGCGCGTTGCGGGCTACCTGGCCGAGCGCACCAGCTTCGTATCCCACGTGCATGTAGGCGCTGATCCGGAGCATTATCTGCCCGTGGTGATGGCCACCGAAACAGCCTGGCACAACCTCTTCGGTCGTACGCTTTTTATCAATCCTGACCAATTCAATCCTGCTGCCAAGGATCGCTGGCAAATCATCAATGCACCGCATTTTGTTTGTGAGCCCGAGCGCGATGGCACCAACAGCAATGGCTGTGTGATTATCAATTTTGCCGAGCGCAAGGTGCTGTTGGCGGGCATGCAGTACGCCGGTGAAATGAAGAAGGCAATGTTCTCGGTACAGAACTTCCTGCTGCCAGCCAAGGACGTTCTGCCGATGCACTGCGCTGCCAACGTTGGTGACGAGGGTGACACTACCCTGTTCTTCGGTTTGTCCGGTACGGGCAAGACCACACTTTCAGCTGATCCGGCACGTAACCTGATCGGTGATGACGAGCACGGCTGGGCGACCGGCAGCGTTTTCAACATCGAGGGTGGTTGCTACGCCAAGTGCATCGATCTGTCGGAAAAGAACGAGCCGGTGATCTGGAAGGCGATCAAGTTCGGGTCCATTATCGAGAACGTCGTTATTGATCCCCAGAGCCGTACAGCAGACTATGCTGATGTTAGCCTGACCCAGAATACCCGTGTTGCCTATCCGCTTGAGCACGTTGAAAAGCGTGTGGAAGCCAACCGGGCTGGTGAGCCTAATGCGATTATCTTCCTGACCTGCGACCTGACCGGCGTTCTGCCTCCAGTGTCGATCCTCAACAATGAGCAGGCGGCCTATCACTTCCTTTCCGGTTATACCGCGCTTGTCGGTTCAACCGAGATGGGCTCTGGTGATGGCATCAAATCGACCTTTTCTACCTGTTTCGGCGCGCCGTTCTTCCCACGCCCGGCGGGCGAATATGCCAAGTTGTTGATCAAGCGCATCAACGCCTTTGGCAGCAAGGTATACCTGGTCAATACCGGCTGGACCGGTGGCAGCTACGGTACGGGCAAGCGCTTCAGTATTCCGACTACCCGAGCGATCATCGCCGCTGTGCAGTCCGGTGCGCTGATCGGTACCGAGACCGAGCATTTACCGGTGATCAATCTTGATGTGCCGACTTCAGTACCCGGTGTTGATAGCAATTTGCTGAACCCGCGCAATACCTGGGCAGATCCGGCAGAGTACGACGCTGCAGCGCAGACACTGGCCAAGCTGTTTGTCGATAACTTCAAGAAATTTGAGGTTGCGCCCGAGATTGTTCAGGCAGGCCCGCAGCTCTAAGCCTTCAGGCGCTGAGTTGTCCGGCAAGATCAAGCCCGCCATTGGCGGGCTTTTTTGTGGCCGCCAGTTGGTGTCTGAGGCGCTTGGGTGCGATTTCGGGTGTTGTCGTGCGAGTACTGCGCGAGTTAATTGCGGGAATCACAGGTGCTTTTTCAAGATAGTGTCTACAAGCGCATTTTTAGGGTTGACAGTCTGACTGCGCCCGGTAAAATGGCGCGCCTTGGCAGGGGATATGTAACGACAGTTACTGCTCAAGTCAGGACGTTTTAGGTAATTCCGCGATAGCTCAGTTGGTAGAGCAAATGACTGTTAATCATTGGGT